>JAENWE010000162.1 GCA_016650185.1 Vicinamibacteria bacterium
AGATTGGCGGGCACGGTGAAGACATCAGCGAGATACATCTCCAGCGGGTTCGCCGTTTTCTCCCCCAGCTTGAAGGCGGGGGACGGCGTGGTGGGTGTGGCGATGACGTCGCACGAGGTGAATGCCGTTTCGAAGTCGCGGCGAATCAGCGTACGGACCTTCTGCGCCCGAAGATAGTAGGCTTCGTAGTAACCCGAAGAGAGGACGAACGTGCCCAGAATGATCCGGCGTTTGACCTCGGGTCCAAAGCCCTCGTCTCGAGTCTCCCCGTACATGTCCTTGAGGCTGGCGTGCGCCGCGGGGGAATCGGCCCTCAGGCCGTAGCGGACGCCGTCAAATCGGGCGAGATTGGACGACGCCTCCGCCGTGGCCACGAGATAGTAGGTGGCGATGGCATAAGGGGCGTTTGGCAGCGAGACCTCGACGATCTCGGCTCCATCCCCGCGAAGAGCGGCGAGCGTCTTCTCGAATTCGGCCATGGTTCCGGCCTCGACGCCCGTTTTCAAGAAGTCGCGAGGCACGCCGATTCTCAGACCCTTCGTGGGCTCTGCCTTGGCCGCCCGGTAGTCGTCGACCGGCTGTGGGCTGCTCGTTGCATCATGCGGATCCTGTCCAGCGATGATCGAAAGGGCCAGGGCCGCATCGTCGCACGAGGTGGTCAAAGGACCGATCTGGTCCAGGGACGACGCAAAGGCGACGAGGCCGTACCGGCTGACCCGTCCGTAGGTGGGCTTCAGGCCCACCACTCCGCAAAACGCCGCCGGCTGGCGAATCGAACCGCCCGTATCCGATCCCAGAGCCATGGCCGCGAAGCCGGCGGCCACCGCCGCCGCGGAGCCTCCCGAGGAACCTCCGGGGACCCGGCTCAAATCCCAGGGATTCCGGACCGGCCCGAAGGCGCTGTTCTCATTCGATGAGCCCATGGCGAACTCATCCATGTTGAGTTTGCCAATGACGATGGCGCCCGCGGCTTTGAGTCTCTTGATGGCGGTTGCTTCGTAGGGCGGCGCGAATTCCTTGAGGATCTTCGAGCCGCAGGTGGTGGGTAGGCCAAAGACATGCATGACGTCCTTGATCGCGATGGGCACACCGCCCAGCGCGCCGGAGTCTTCGCCCCGGGCCAGTCGCCTGTCGACGGCCCGGGCCTGGGCGCGGGCGTCGTCATCGCCCCTCGCCAGAAAGGCTCCGATGGCTCCGTCCTTCTCGGTCACGCGCGCGAGATGAGCGTCCACGACTTCAAGCGCCGATACTTCTCGGCCTTTGATTGCGCCCGCGAGTTCGGCCACGCCCATCGAGGTGAGCGCGTTCATCCTCCGATCACCTGAGGCACGCGGAAAAGGCCGCCCTCTTGATCCGGGGCGTTCTGCAGCGCCTGGTCCCGGGTCAGATCGTGTTTCGGCTCATCCGGTCGGAACCGCTCGCCCTCGGTGGGGTGACTCATGGGCGGCACGCCTTCCAGGTTGATGCTCTCGAGCGATTCGGCGTACTTGAGGATATCGCGAAGGTCGTGGGCGAGCGCCGTGGTTTCCTCTTTCGAAAGAGAAAGGCGGGCCAGGGTGGCGATGTGGGTCACGAGTTTGTCTTGGATCTCAACCATAAGAGCCCGCGTACTATAGCGGCCCATGGTTTCCCGGTCCCTTCGGATCTCCCTGGTCTTGAGCGATGGTCCTCGAGCTCTCACCGGCCCCATGACCCTCGGAGGCCTGGTACTCCTTGCTTGTGCGATCACCAAGGTCACCGGCCTCGACCAGGCGGGGGTCTCTTTCTGCTACTTCAAAGCCCTGACCGGCCATGCCTGTCTCACCTGCGGAACCACCAGAGCCCTCGGGCATCTCTCCCGATTCGACCTGTCCAGCGCTTTCGCCATACAACCGCTGGTAACCGTCGGTGCGCTCGGGATGATGATCTGGGGCGCCGTGGATGCGCTGCTGCTGCTCGGGGGCCGGCGCACTCTTGTTTGCGTGGAAGGTCGAGCCCCGAAGCTGGTGCTGGTAGTGATTGTGTTTCTGGCCGCGCTCAACTGGACTTACCTTCTGGCGACTGGTGTTTAGACCGCAGCAGCGTCCCTCCCGAGTCGTCGCGACCCCCCGCGACCGAAGTCAGCGAGATCGCTTCAGTGCGAGACGAGCGTCCAGGTCCCTTACGCTGACGGTTCGTACTCGAACACCTCCCGGAAACGGGCCTCCAGCCGTTCCTCGACCTCGTCCTGATCGACCTCGGTTCCGAGCAGCGCCGCGAGGGAGGTGACGCCCTGATCCCTGAGACCGCAGGGAACGATCATGTCGAACCCGGACAGGTTTGTGTTCACGTTGAAGGCGAAGCCGTGGGACGTGACCCATCGGGAGATCCGCACGCCGATGGCTCCGATTTTGTTGTCGCCGACGAAGGCCCCGCTCTTGCCCGGGATGCGCCGCCCCACAAAGCCGTACTCGCCGCACACTCGGATCATCACTTCTTCGAGATCACGGACGTAACGATGGACGTCCCGCCGGTCTTCCGGGATCTCCATGATCGGATATCCAACCACCTGGCCGGGGCCGTGATAGGTCACGTCGCCGCCGCGACCCACTTCAAAAAGATCCACTCCCCGCGAGCGCAGGAGATCTTTTGAGATCAGGAGGTTCTCGGTCCGCGCATTGCGGCCCAGCGTAACTACAGCGTCGTGGGTCAGAAGGAGCAGGGTGTCGCAAACCGAGCCTCGCTTCCTTTCATCGACGAGCTGCTCCTGCAGAGCCAGGCCCGAGGCGTAGGAAACCCGGCCGAGGCGACGGACGGCGAGGGGAGAGCCGCGGCTCGGTCGGATGTTCGGAGGCGCGGTCGACGGCGTGGCTCTTTATAGCGCCGACTCGTCGAAGTTCTGGAGGCCTTGTTTGAAGTGGGCCATGAACTTGTCGGCTTCCGATCCGTCGATGATGCGGTGGTCGAAGGTCAGGCAGAAGTAAGCCATGGTGCGGATTGCGATGGCGTCGTCTCGAACGACCGGGCGCTTCTCAATGGTGCCGACTCCCAGAATCGCCACTTGAGGCTGGCTGATGATGGGCGTGCCAAACAACGAACCGAACACTCCGGGGTTCGTGATCGTGAACGTCCCGCCCTGGACCTCCTCGACTTTCAGTTTCTTGGTGCGGGCCCGTTCTCCAAGATCATTCACCATCCGGGCGAGGCCTAGGATGTTCTTCTCGTCAGCGGCCGGGATTACGGGCACGATCAGGCCCCAGTCGAGGGCCACCGCGATCCCGATATTGATATCCCGGCGGTACACGATGGAGTCACCTTCGACGCTCGCGTTGAGGATCCTGAAGGCCTTGAGCGCATCGGTCGCGGCCTTCACGATGAACGGGGTATACGTGAGGTTGACGTAGCTGCGCTCCTGATAGGCCTTCTTGTACTTGGTCCGAAGGGCCGCCACCTGGGTCATGTCGACTTCCCAGACCGTCGACACGTGGGCCGAGGTCCGCTTCGACATGACCATGTGGTCGGCGGTCTTCTTGCGGATGGGTGACATCGGCACCACGTCCACCCGGGAGTTGACCGACTTCACAACCGCGCCGGTATTCGCCGCGGCGGGCGCGCTCGGGGCGGCGATCGCGACCGTGGCCGAGCTGATGACGGGCACCGGCGGCGGAACCGCGGCGGGAACCCGGGGCACTGGCGGCGGAGCGATCGCGGGAACCCGGGGCGGCACGGGTGGAGCGGCCGCCGCAACAGGCGGAAGGAATATGGGCGCTGGTTGGGTTGGCGGGGGCGGGGGAACGGCGGCGACCGGCGGCGCATGAGGCGCAGGAGCATCCTGGGGAAGGGCCGCGCCTTTCCGGTTCTCCACGTAGGACAAGATGTCTTCCCGCGTGACCCGACCGCCCAGACCAGTGCCCGGCACCTCGTTGATATCGACTCCAAATTCGAGCGCGATCTTCCGCACGACCGGAGAACTCCGGGCCATGCGCAATTCGCCCGTGTTCATTCCCTCGCGAGCACGGTCTGAGTCGACGTTCGTCTCGGAAGGGAAGGGCGCGGCCACGGGCGGTGGAGGCGGAGGCGGGGGCGGAGCGGGCATCGTCTCCGCCACTGGGGCCGGTGGCGCGGAAGGCGGGGCCACGGGAGGTGTCGCCGCGGGAGCCGCCGTCGAAACCGCGGCGCCGGCGACGCCGATTCTGCCCACGACGGTACCGACCTCGACCGTAGTGCCGGGTTGAATCAGGATCTCGGTGAGCACGCCCGCGATCGGCGCGGGGATTTCCGCGTCGACTTTGTCGGTGGAGATCTCGAAGAGCGGTTCATCCCGTTTGACCGCGTCGCCGACCTTCTTGAGCCACTTGGTGACAGTGCCCTCCGCGATGGATTCGCCCATCTGCGGCATGATCACGTCGGTCATTGTTACCTCACACGGAATAAAGAAGGGCGCGGCCAGATCGAAAACTGAAGCCTTGAAGCGCCGTTCGGAATCGAACTCATAGTCTAGCCGGAACCGCTGAGTGTCCCTCAGTACTCGGCGAGAGCACGGAGGGCGTCGGCGATCTTCGAAGCGTTTGGCAGGAAGAGCTCAATCAACTGGTCTCGGCTGAGGCGGTCTGCCGAAGGCTTGTCCGAGGTCACGTCACCAAGGATTCTAGCCGCTCGCACCTCACTCTGACAGAGGCGGCCCTTCCAGAACCTCGACGGACACCGCCCCTTTCTCCAGATTCTCGAGGACCTCGTTCTTCCAGATATCTCCTGGAACCGGGGCGCTGCTGAGTGGCGAGATGCCGACCGCCCGATTGCGGCCGGTCTGCTTGGCGCGGTACAGGGCCAGATCGGCCAGTTCAATCACCGCGTCGAGCGGTACCGTCGTGGGGTTGTCGACGTAGAAGGGGTAGCTGGCGAAGCCGACAGAGCACGTCTTCGGAAGGCGTCCGCCGTCGCCAATCTCGAAAGGGTCCTTTCCCATCGAGCGGACGATTCGATTCGCGATCTCGTTGCGGGGAAGTTGGGAAGCGCCCCGGGCCACGATCAGGAACTCTTCGCCACCCCACCTGAAGATGAGGTCGGATGTGCGCGTGGCAATCTTGAGGCGGCTCGCGGTCTGGCGAAGCACCGCGTCGCCGGCGGCGTGACCGTGGGTGTCGTTGACCTGCTTGAAGTGATCCAGATCGACCAGGAACAAGTGAAGGGCCGGCGATTCCGGGCGGCCGGCCAGAGAGACCTCGCTCTCGATCACTTCCGCGAAGTAGCGACGATTTCGCAAGCCGGTCAGGGGATCGGTAAAGGAGGCCTCGCGCAGTTCCGAGGTCTTCTGGTCGACGATGGTCTCCAGTTCGCGCTGCCGCTTGCGCAGGGATCGGGTGCGGAGACTCAGAGCCCCGTAGAACAGACCGAGGAGCGCCACGACCCCGAGCATGATGGCCAGAGGTTTTCGGTACCAGGGGGTCATGACCACGAAGGAGAACCCGGCCTCCTTGCCGATGCGGCCGTAGACATCGCGGGTCTCGACTCGAAAACGGTAGGCGCCCGGGCCCAGATTTGTGTAGTCCTTCAAGCTCTCGGCGGTCCAGAGAGACCAGTCGGTATCCTGCCCGTCGAGCCGGAAGCGGAACCGGTTGCGTGACGGATCGTCGAGACTGGACGAGGCCACCTCGAACCGGACGGAGGAGAGATGAGGCAAGTCCGCTTCGAGAGACGCGTTGGCGCCGCCGGCAAAAAGTTCAGTCTGGTTCGACTGGACACGCCGCACGAGCGCAGAGGTCGTGACCGTGGCTTGCTCGTCCGTCGATGGGTTGAATCGGTACGCGCCGTCGTCGGTGCCGACCCAGACTTCGGTATCGGAGACCTCGAGAAAGTCGAGAATCCGGCTGCCCGCGGGCGTTCGCAGCAGAGAGGTTCTCCGGATAGCGAGTTCTCCCCCGGTCTTTTCCCGAATGAGCCGGATGGGTCTTTTGGCCGACGCCACCCAATAGCCGCCGTCTTTGGCGTCTTCGATTCGAAACGCCCCCACTCCAGCTCCCAGGGAAAGTGCAAACAACGTATCCGGCACGAGGCGACCCGCTTTGGGGCGGAGGATGGCGGTTCCCGTCCCGATCCGAACGCCCCCCTTCAATGGCGCCACTTCAGCGAATCCTGGCGCGATGCCTTCCTCCTCGCCAAAGACCTGCAGGTCCGTGAGTTCCAGCATTGCTTCTCGTCGGATGGGCACTCCGGAAAGCACGCGTCCGGTGACCAGGGAGATCCAAAGACGGCCATCGCTGTCCTCGGCCACGCTTGTCGCCTCGACTCCCGAAAGGCCCTCGGAATCTCGTTCCGCGAGAGAAAGGGTCAGAGGCGAGTCCGCCAGCCAGCGCTTGCCCTGCCGCACCAGGCCCGCCGCGCCGGTCTGGGTGGCCGCCCAGAGCCGATCAGCGTCCCTCGATGTCGAGAGCCCTCGGGCCCGTCCGGAGCGAATGAGCCGGGCGCCGGTGTCGCTGATCTCATAGATCCCGTCCGCGGTGGCGGCCAGGAGACCGCCCGCGGACAGCAGGGCGAACGACTGCTTGGAAAGCGCGGCCACCGGCTCGAAGCCGGGTCGGCAGGACATCCGGAACACGCCCTGCGAGGTCGCCGCGTAGATCGAGCCCCGATGTTGCTCGATGGACTCGACCAGACCCGGAAGGCCGAGGCGTGCGTCGAAGTTCTCGACCGAACTCGGGAGCAGGAGGTGGGCCGCTCCGCCGCTGGTCCCGATCCACAATGAACCTTTGCTTGTGCCCAGGGTGAGGATGGCATTGTCGGGCAGACCGGTATCTCGGTCCATTCGCAGGCGCAGACCGCCCGCGCGGTCAAGCAAAAACAGTCCCCTTCGAAGCGTTCCCACCGCGATCTGCCCGTCGTCAAGCTTCCGGACAGTGAGGATGTCGGCGGCGTTCAAATCAGATAAAGCTGAACCCAGTCGATGAGACTGGCCGCGCTCCAGATCAAACTGGAAGATTCCCTCACCCTGCGTGCCCACGAGAAGCGAACCATCTTGCCCATCAGCGATCGCGGTGACGCGGGCGCTCCGAAACACCCCTCCGCCCGGGACGGCGACCTCCGCCCCATCGGACCCGACCACCACGAGGCCCAACCCGGAGTCGTGGGCGTAGAGGACTCCGTTGGCGAGACCGGCCGCAGAAAAGCGGCCCGCCGGAGACAAAGCGCGAACTTTCCCGTCCTGCACCGTGATCAGCTTCTCCCGCGATCTGAAGTACGCGATCCCCGAGGGTGTCACGAAGGTCTGCCAGACGTCCGAGAACGTCCGGTCCTCGGGAGGAAGGCGCGATTCGAATGGCTGATAGAGCAACTGACCGGTGGGATCCTCGACCACTTCGCCGAAGGTCCGGGCTCCGCCGGCGAAGATCCGACCGTCCGATCCCACCGCTACGGAGAACGCCACCGCCGAACGACCGAGGGGCATCAAGTGCCAGGACACTCCGTCATACCTCAGCAGCCCATAGTTGTTGCCCATGAGGACGAAGCCGCGAGGGTGAGGCGCCACGTCGAAGATCTGCGGGCCCACGATGGCCCCCGCGGACTCTTCAATCTCTCGCGGCTTTAGCACGTTGACGAAAGGCGAGCCCGCGCAGGTCTCCGCGGCCCGGAGGACAGCAGGGCTTGCAAGGCACAAAATGCCCAGGGCCCAGGATGGGGCGGAATGAAAGCGCATGCGGGAAGAATTGGGTTACGAGGGGAGCGGCCAGTCTAGACGTTTCCGACGGCTCTTTTGTGGAACCTTGCGAGAATAAGTGGGTGATTGAAACGGTTTTCCTGGACGCGGGCGGCGTTCTGATCCACCCGAACTTCGATCGGGTCGCCCACACTCTCGCGCAGCATGGCGTGAACACGAGTGGAGGAGAGCTGAGCCGGGCCGAACCGCTGGCCAAACGGGACCTCGAGGATCCGGCGTTCATCAAGAGTTCGGATGACGACAGCCGTGGCCTCGTCTACTTCGCCGCCGTCCTGCGGCGGGCCGGCATTCCGGTCGACGATCATGTACGCGCCGCGCTCAGAGAGCTTCGCGACTATCACGGGGCGAACAATCTTTGGGAATCCGTGCCTGGAGATCTGCGGCCGTTTCTCGACCGTCTGCGGTCGCGCGGCCTAAGGCGTGTGGTGGTTTCGAACGCCAACGGCACGCTTCACGCTCATTTCGAGCGCCTCGGCCTGACCCCGTATTTCGATGCGATCTTTGATTCCCACGTCGAGAAGGTGGAGAAGCCTGACCCGCGTTTTTTCGAGATCGCGCTCGATAGAAGCGCTTCGCGGAAAGAGACCACCGTCCACGTGGGCGACTTCTACGAGATCGACGTCGTGGGCGCCCGCCGGGCGGGTCTGGAAGCGATTCTGCTCGACCCCGCGAATGTGAACACCGATCGCGATTGCGTCCGGGTTCGATCGCTGGACGAACTGGCCACGCACTTTGGAGCCTGAAAGCGCGGCCGGCGTGAGATCAGGCGGCCTTGCCGGGCTTTGGCAGGCTGAGGCTCAGCCAGAACAGAGCCAGTGAAACAGCGGCGCTCAAGTAGCCCATGATCGAATAGCCGACCGCGGAGAACACAAAGCCGGAGAGCGCGCTTCCGCCGCCCGCCATGCTGGTCAGGACGAAGTCGTTGATGCTCTGAATCCGCGCCCGCTCGCCCTGGGACAAGAGGTCCGAGAGAAGGGTCGATCCGCCCACGTAGCAGAAATTCCAGCCGAGTCCGAGCAGGAAGAGGGAGACGGCCAGAGGGGTGACGTCCGTGGAGATCGTGGCCAGGAGGCAGGCCACCATTAGCACCATCGCGCCCACCCTGATCAGCGGGCCCCGGCCCCACCGATCGGCCAGCCGTCCGGAGACCACCGAGAACGCGTACATCCCGAATACGTGCGACGACATGACCGCGGCGATACTGGAAAGCGCATGATGATGATGTGACATGTGCAGCGACGTGATCACCATCAGCATCACCATGACCAGCTGACCGGTGGCCATGGTCACTCCCGCCACTCGGACCCCATGGTCGCTGAGAATCTCGTGAATCTCGCGGATGGCGGCTGCCGGGAGTTCGCTGGCGCGGTGAACCTCGAGGGCGAGATCCCGCGGATCCGGCCGCAACAGAGCGGTCACGACCAGCGATCCCAGGAGGAAGAAGAAGGCGCTCGCGACGTAAGGTCCGGCCAAGGGGGGCCCGCCCAGCGAAACCGCCAGGTTGGACATCGGAGCCACCAGGACGGGGCCGATCACCGCGCCCGCCGTGCCGCCCAGAACGACGGTCGAGATGGCCCGCCCGCGCTCTTGGATGCGATGCACCTCTCCGGCCATGAACCGGGCGAGTTGCAGAGCCGAGTTCGCCGCACCCATAAGGCTGAGGCCGAGAACGAAGCCTGCGAACGAGTGTCGGACCACGAAGAAGGAGGCGATGGCTGCGCCAACAACCCCGACCAGAAGTCCGAGCGAAAGCGTCTTGCGCCGTCCTATCGGGTCCATCAATCGACCCCAGAGCAGGGCCGCAAGAGCGCCGCCCGCCCAATAACAGGCGGTCGGAACCCCGGCGAAAGCGGCCTTGCCCGAAAGCTCCGCGCCCACGATGGGGGTCACGGTTGAGGCGACCAGAAACCCCGCCGAGCCCAAGGCCTGCGTTCCGAAAAGCGTCCACTTGAGCTTCCGCGCCGCGGCGCTCGTCGGCATCAGACTCTGAAGGGGAGGTCGATGACCTCGGCCGTCCTTCCCGCCAGGCTGACCTTGGTCCCAGCCTCAGCATGGGACCGATGGAGATAGCCCATGGCGATGGCTCCAAACCGGGGGGACTCACCGACGCTGGTCACGTAACCGATGTCCTTTCCCTCGGCCTCCTCGACGAGGATTCGACTTCCCGAAACCACCGGCTGAGCGCACGCCAAGCCGCGGAATCTCTTGTTCACGTTGCCGCCTCGACCCTCGAGTCGGGCCACGACCTCCTGACCGAGATAGCAGCCCTTGGACGGTGAGTGGTACACGTTCAGTTGACCGGTCTCGTGAAGAAGATTTTCCTCTTTCACGTCGATGCCGTGCCAGGGGATGCCTTCCTCGACACGCAAGGTCTCAAGAGTGGCGGACGGCATGGGTTCACCGAGCGCTTGGCGCAGGTGCTGCTCCACTGCGCTCGCGGCGATCGGCTCCACATGAAGGGTGAAGCCCTCCGCAGGCAGGTCAGGTCCGCGGCTCGCTCGCAACGCCCCAAAGGAGCCAGCGACGGTGGTGAAACTATCCTTCTCCGATGGTGGATCGGAGAATCCAAGACCGCGGACAACTTCGAGGGCTTTCACTCCGAATAGACCGAGGACGACGGTGTCGAGCTTCTCGAAGCGGACGGGCGTCCCGACCTTGTAGTGGGCGAAGGTTGTCATCACGGTGTCGCGGACGTCCCCAGGGAGTTCGCAAATGAGGGCATCGGTTTCAGCCATCACCCGCATCCACGCGACTTGCTGGCCCTTGAGATTCATCAAGGCGGCGAGGCGAGAGTGCCCGACGCCAAGTCCGCTGATGTCGTTTGACAGCAGGCTATGAAGGAATTTCACCCTCTGGGGTCCGCCCACCCGGATCACACTCAGCCGATCGAGGGTGATCCAGCCGGCTGCCTCTCGGACGTTCCTGACCGTGTCTTCAGTTCTCAAGCTCATGAGCATAAAGGGGGGCGTCCGATATCATCATCGGCCCCGCACTCAAACAAGCAAGGAAACTCACACATGGCCGCCACCAGGATCATCGTCAAGAACAACGGTTCCATACGAGTCGAGGGCGACTTCGAAATCGTCGACGAAACCGGAAAGAGCTTTGATCTCGCCGGCCGCGCGGCCATCGGGCTGTGCCGCTGTGGGCAGTCCGCCAACAAGCCGTTTTGCGATGGTTCGCATGCGCGCTGCGGCTTCGCCTCCGCGATTGAGGCTCGCGCCCTGCCCCCCATGAAGCCGCAGGCGTAGAGGAAGCCAAGGTTTGTCACCGGCCCCTTCCCTTTTCGTTCAGAGGTCGATGTGGGTGTCCAGCAAGTCCAGAAGTCCCGCGGGAGTTTCGGCGACCAGGATTCGTGAGCGCGCCTTCGCCGGGACGAACCCCTCGCGCACCGCGTGTTCGATCAGGCCGAGGAGGGGGTCGAAGTAGCCCGCCACGTTCAGCAGGCCCACCGGCTTGCCGTGGAGCCCGATCTGGTTCCAGGTCAGGATTTCGAACAGTTCGTCGAACGTGCCCAGCCCGCCGGGCAGGGCGATGAAGCCGTCGGCGAGGTTCGCCATCAGCTGCTTGCGCTCGTGCATGGTGTCGACCACTCTCAGTTCGACCTCGTGGTACGCCCGTTCGGCGGTGTTGAGGTGGTCGGGGATCACCCCGATCACGCGTCCGCCCGCGGCCATGGCGGCCCGGGCGAGTTCACCCATGAGGCCGATTCCGCCCCCGCCATAGACCAGGGTGCGATTGGAACCGCCGATGAGACGGCCGGTTTCCTGTGCGGCCCGCGCGAA
>JAENWE010000163.1 GCA_016650185.1 Vicinamibacteria bacterium
TGATCTCAAGAGCCCGCTGGTCACCATCCAGGGCTTTGCCGGAATGATCGGGGCCGAGCTGGGCCCGGCCGCTCCGGCGCGGGTTCACAACGACCTCGGTCGCATCACCGCCGCCGCAGAGAGAATGCAGGGCCTGCTCACGGACCTGCTCGAACTCTCACGAATCGGACGGATCGTGAACCCGATGGAGGATGCCCTTTTGGGGGATATTGCTCAGGAGGCCGTCGACCTGGTTCAGGGACAAATCGTCTTGCATCAGGTGGATGTCGTGATCGAGTCGGATTTGCCGAGAGTCCGAGTGGACCGAAGGCGGCTGGTGGAAGTTCTCCAGAATCTGCTGGAAAACGCCGCCAAATTCGTGATTCCAGGGCGAACGGCCCGGGTGGAGATCGGCCTAAGGCGGGATCCAGAGCGCGCCTTCTTCGTTCGCGACGATGGTCAGGGGATCGATCCCGCTTATACGGAGCGAATCTTCAATATTTTCGAGAAGCTGCAGCCGGGAGCAGAAGGCTCCGGGATCGGCCTGGCCCTGGCCAAGCGCATCATTGAGGCCCACGGGGGACGAATCTGGTCTGAGTCGACCGGCCTGGGCGCAGGTTCCACGTTCCTTTTCACTCTGGGTCCCGAGTGCTGGCCGGAGCCTTTGCCTAGGACCTAACCTAGGGCCTTCGTTTAACCGAACGCTCGCGCTTCACCGACAGGTTCGCGCCGTACCAGACCCGGGTCTTGGTGATGGCTACGCCGGTCGGCATAGGTCCCCGGCTCGGCCAGCGCCCAGATCCGACCTTCAAGCGTGACCGAGCCCTGCATCGACCGGAAGGACACGGTGGCCCGTTCGATCCGGGCCTGGAATTCCTGGGTCACCGGCCGCTCTATGGGAAGCGCCTGCGCGAGCGTCGCCTGAACAGCTTCCTCCGACACGCCCACCGCGATGTCGCCGGACGGAAACAACTCCCCCCGCTTCGCATCCGCGATCACCTCCTTCAAGGAACTCACCTGGCGCTCGAGCAGCTTGAGTTCCGAAGCGAGGGGAGAGTCGGCGGCAACCGGTTCCGGCTTGGAGGCGCAGCCGAACACGGAAAAGGCGGCGGCAATTAGTAGGAGAATGGCGGATCTCATGAACCTTTGTCTGGAGATCATCCCATTGACGCTGCCGGCCTGTCGGTCGTGAAGAATCTGTATTCACGATTCCTGGAAGCGTCGCCGGGGCGGCTCCACTTCGCCGCGCACTCCCATCACCCATGGCCCGACGTAACCCGCGACGCCCAGATCGAAGCCTGGGACGACGCGGCCCGGCTCGCAGACCTGAAGTGGGACCGCATTTTCGGCACGGTGGCGAAAGGGGCTCAGACGCATATCGCGCGGGTCCTCGACCTTCCCGCTCCTGAACAGATAGCGTTCGCGCCCAACACTCACGAGTTCGTCGTACGACTTCTGTCCTGCTTTCCGCCGAGGAAAAAGCTCAAAGTGGTCACCACCGACTCCGAGTTCCTGAGCTTCTCGAGACAGATCTCGCGACTCGAGGAGGAGCAACTCGTCGACGTGGTTCGCATACCGACGGAGCCCTTCGCGACCTTCACCTCCCGCTTCGTCGAGGCGGCGCGAAGCGCTGACTCCGACCTCATCTTCTTCAGCCAGGTCTCCTTCAACTCGGGTGTGGTGGTCCGCGACCTTGAGGCGATCGTGAGCGCCGCTCCCAGAACGGCCATGGTCGTCATCGACGGCTATCACGGCTTCTTCGCGGTGCCGACCAGCCTGCGCCTGGTGGCCGATCGCGTGTTCTACCTCGCCGGCGGGTACAAATACGCGCAGAGCGGTGAGGGAGTGTGCTTTCTGGCCGTGCCGAAGGATTTCTCGCTTCGGCCTCTCAACACCGGCTGGTTCGCGGGCTTCGGGTCTCTCGAACGCGGTGATTCCGGTCGGGTGCCGTTCTCCTCCGATGGCTTCCGCCTGGCGGGCGCCACCTTCGACCCGGTGGGCTTGTACAGGTTCAATGCGGTGGCGAAACTCTTCCTCTCCCTCGGCATCACCGTTGAAAGCATCGACGCCCACGTCAAGGAGCTTCAGGCGCTCTTCCTGCACATTCTGGGGCGCCAATCCAGCGCGACCCTGAAGACGTCCGATCTGATCGCTCCGGTTGACGGCATAGGCGGCCTCGGACACTTCCTGACCTTCCGACGAGGCGATGCGGGAGCGATCGCCGAGCGACTGGCCGCCCGGAACGTGATCGTGGACCATCGGGGCGATCGGCTGCGTTTCGGTTTCGGCGCGTATCACGACGATGGTGATGTGAGAGCACTTCTCACCCATCTCTAACCCCACCTCGCAAAGGAGACCACCCATGTCCACGAAACCCAGGATCCTCGTTTTCGCCGGAAGCGCCCGCGAAGGCTCGCTCAACAAGAAGCTGGCCCGGATCGCCGCCACATGCGCAAGGGAGGCGGGGGCCGAGGCCACCCTGGTGGATCTGCGCGACTATCCGATCCCGCTCTACGACGGCGACCTGGAGGAACGCGAGGGGATGCCGCCGTTCGCGGTCAAGCTCCGTGAGCTATTCCTCTCTCACCAGGGGTTGTTGATCGCGTCTCCCGAGAACAACGGTTCGGTCACGTCGCTGCTGAAAAACACCATCGACTGGCTGAGTCGGGACTATCAGGGTCGCAGCGGCCTGGAGCCCTACAGCGGCAAGGTGGCCGCGATGATCGGCGCCTCGCCCGGCGGCTTTGGGGCCATATCCAGCCTCGCCAATCTCCGCCCGATTCTCACCAAGCTCACCGTTCTGGTGATCCCCGAGCAGGTGACGCTGTCCAAGGCTCACCAGGCCTTCAAGGACGATGGGACCTTCGTCGATGAGCGCAACCTGAAGGCCGTCACCACCGTGGCCAGGCGGCTGGTCGAGATGACGGCGAAAGTGAACCCATAGCCCTTATTTGGCCAGATAGTCCACAGCCAGGTTCGACAAGGCCCGTACCCCGGTGATAAGCGCCGCCTCATCGGCAAAAAAATGGGGTGAGTGGTTCGCGTAGACGTCCCCAGGGGCGGCGCCCTTCGGGGTCACCCCCAGGAAGAAGAAGAGTCCGGGCACCTTCTCCTGGAAGAAGGCGAAGTCCTCTGATGGCGTCACCGGATTTGTGTCCGGAACCGCCTTGGTCCCGGCCACTCGGCGTAGTGTGGGATCCATGCGCGCGGTCAGGGCCGGGTCGTTGTAGGTGACGGGCAGGCCCTGACCGAACGACGCCTCGGCGGAGGCCCCCGCGCTCTGCGCGATCATCGACGCGGTGCGCCGGATGCGCTCCATCAGTTGATCGCGCATTCCCTTGTCGTACGTTCGCAGGGTGCCGATCATTTTCACTTGCTCAGGAATGATGTTGTGTCGATTCCCGCCGTTGATGGCCCCGATGGTCACGATAGCGGGAGCCACGGTCAGGTCAACCTGGCGCGACACCAGGGTCTGCAACCCGAGAACGATCTGCGCGCTGACCACAATCGGATCCACGCCGGCCCAGGGCAGGGCCCCGTGGGTCTGACGACCCTTGACCACGATCTCAATGGTGTCGCCGGCGGCCATGATGCCCCGGGCGCGCCAGGCGAGCGTTCCCGTCTCGTACGGGAAGACGTGAAGTCCGAAGATCGCGTCGACCTTGGGATTCTCCAGCACCCCCTCTTTCACCATCACGGCCGCGCCCCCCTCTTCGCCGGGCGGCGGACCTTCCTCGGCGGGCTGAAAGATGAACTTCACGGAACCGGCGAGTTGCGGCTTAAGCGAGGCGAGGACGTGCGCGGCGCCGAGGAGGATGGCGAGGTGATTGTCATGCCCGCAGGCGTGCATGACGCCGGTCTTCTGTCCCGCCCAGTCGGTCGTCACCGTCGATTTGAAGGGTAGGTCAACCTCCTCCGTGACGGGAAGACCGTCCATGTCCGATCGCAACGCCACCACCGGCCCGGGCTTCGCGCCACTCAGGATGGCCACGACGCCGGTCTTGGCCACCCCGGTCTGGACCTCAAAGCCCAGGGATCGGAGTTCTTCGGCCACGATCTTGGAGGTTCGGAACTCGCGGTTGCCAAGCTCGGGATTCTCGTGAAAATCACGGCGCCAGGCTACGACCCTGGGCAGGATCGAGTCCGCGGCCTTATCGATGGCTGCGTGTACCGCATCCAGGTTTGAAGCGGGCACGGGCGTCGCGCGCTTGGGGGCGGCTTGAGACTCGGTGGGAGCCGACAAGACGGCCAGGAATATGCCGAGGGAGACGAATCGCCGATGGGTTGTTCGCTGCATGGAAAGACCTCCGAGGCCGGAGACTCTAATCCTCCACCCACCGATTGAGGCGTCGCCCTGGCTTTCTGGGCGATCTCTTCGGTTCCTGCGCGCCGGTATGGCGGCTGTCTATCCGCGGAGAATCGCGCTGGGAAGCACCCGACTGGCGCGAATGGCGGGGACCAGGCACGCGCTCGCCGCCACCCCGAGGAGCAGGACACAGACCGAGACAAGGGTCGCTGGATCGTTCGGAGACACTCCATAAAGAAAGCCATCCAGGACTCGTGTCACCACGAGTGAGGCGATGAGCCCGCCCAACAGACCCTTCGCAGTGAGCCTCAGCCCGCCTTTGAGCACCATGGCCAGAACTTCAGAGGCCCGAGCTCCCAAAGCCATGCGCAGACCGATCTCGGCCTGGCGCTGGAGCACGGTATAGGAAATAACCGCATAGATGCCCACGCCCCCGAGCAGAAGAGCCAAGGCAGCGAAGCCTCCAAGGAGGAGCGCGCCGAAGCGCGGCTGCCAATTGAGGTCCGCCATTCTATTGTCCATGCTGCGGACGAAATAAACGGCGGTGGAGCGGGACAAGGACCAGGCGGTCTTCTCCGCCTCACGCGCGAGGGCCAAGGGGTCTCCTTGCGGCACGCGCATCACCACCGTCATCACCGGAATAGGGTTCTGGGCGTACGGCGCATAGAAAACCGGCCGTGGCGTCGGATCTGTCCCCGCGGTGATGACGTTGCCGACCACGCCCACGATCTCCATCTGGGGCTGGCCGGGCCCGTGAAGGGCAAAACTGCGGCCCAGGGGGTCCACACCGGGGAAGAATCTGTCGACCATGGCCTGGTTGATCACAACCACCCGCCGGGAATCGGCCTGATCATTCTTCGTGATACCGCGACCCTTGATGAGGGGAATGCCCAGGGTCTCAAAGAAATCGGGCATCACCGTATTCGAGACCGCGCTGGTGGGCGAAGCGGAGTCATCGGAAAACCCTGGGATCGAAAGGCGGGCCCCGCCAAAGACGCCGGCCACGGGCATCGGCGGCTCGAAACTGGTGGCGCTGGCCGAAGCGATGCCGGGGAGGGCTTCCAACCGGCGTTTCAATTCCTCGAAATGAACGCGACGCGCGGCGGGAGCAGCGAAGTCGTCCCCCCGGAGAGACGTGCGCAGACTGAGAAGCCGACCCGCGTCAAACCCCGGCTTGACGGTCTGCAGGCCGCCGATGGTCCGCAGCATCAGTCCGGCTCCCGTGGCCACCACGACCGCGAGAGCCACCTCAGCCACCACCAGGCCATTGCGAAACCGTCGGCCTCGCGACGACACCTGGGAGCGGCCCCCTTCGCGAAGAACTTCGGCCAGGTCGACCCGGGTGGCCTCTCTCGCCGGAAAGAGCCCAAACAGAAGGCCGGACACGACGGAAAGCAGGAGAGTAAAAGCAAGCACGGACCCGTCTACCCCGACGCGGTCGAGGAACGGCACACCCGCCTGGGCCGGAATCAGGCGAGCCAGCGGATCGGCGGCGAGAAACGCGAGGAGCGCGCCCACCGCTCCTCCAGCGAGAGAGAGCAGCAGGCTCTCGGTCATCAGCTGGGAAATGATCCGGCGGCGGCTCGCGCCCAGCGCCACCCTCAGGGCCATTTCGAGCGAGCGTTCGCTGGCCCGCGAGAAAGTGAGATTCGCCACGTTGGCGCAGGCGATGAGAAGGACCAGGGAGACGGCGGCCAGCAAGATGCTCCCGGTGGCTCCGAAAGGACCGACCGCCAGTTCGCGGATCGGAATCACGGCCGCCCCCCAACGATCGTTCGTCTCGGGGTGTTCCGCGGCCAGGCTCTTCGTGATGGCCGTCATCTCGGCCTGAGCCGCGGCCACGCTCTCTCCCGCTCTCACCCTTCCGTACACCACAACATCGCGTGTCCCATGATCGTCACGAAGCAACGAGAAGGCCTTGGGAAAGAAGATTCCGGGCTGGACCGCGAACAGATGCGCGCTGTAGAAATCCGGTCCCATGACTCCCACCACCGTGTGGGGCTCGCCATCCAGGTCGATCTTCCGGCCGACGATTTCCGGGTCGGCGCCGAAGACGCTGTGCCACAGGCCGTATCCGAGGACCACGACGTCGCTGCGGCCGGGTTCATCTTCGCCGGTTACGAAACCGCGGCCCAGGGCCGGGCGCGAGCCGAGGACATCGAAGTAGTTCGCGCTCACCGCATGAGCCAGGGGGACCACGGGCGTCTCGACGCTGGTGATGCGGCGCGCGTCGTTGCGCATCGCGGCGAGGCCGGTGAAGGTATTGGCTCGGTCGCGCCACCAGGCGAAGTCTCCGGCGGTGATGGGCAGCCGTCCCCCCTGGCCCCGCGCGGTGCCGTCAGCGAAAACCGCGACCAGCGACGACGGATCACCATAGGGCAGCGAGCGCAGGAGCACGGCATTCACCACGCTGAAGATCGCGGTGTTGGCCCCGATGCCGAGGGCCAGAATCACAACCGCCATGCCGCTGAAGGCCGGGCGTTTCAGCAACGAACGGGAAGCGAGACGAACGTTCGTGAGCAGCGTCATCAGGATGGGTCGCAGCAATGGTCGTGCCAATCGCAGTGCCGTGATCCTCGCCACCGTTCCCACTGGAGACTAGACGTTCAGGCGCGATGAGCGTTCGCTTCCGAACGGCGCTCCTCCGAATATGGGAAAAACCAGGAAGAGCCGCCTTCTGGAAAGGGCTAGGATTCGGTCCAATGGCTGGGACGACTTCGGACCGGCCGAGAGGCGACTTGAAGCCTCGGGGACCTTGGCCCCCCGCAAGGCGGGACGGGGAACCGCCGTGTGTTTCACCCTGCCCACCCGGGCCCCGGTCTGATTTTCGGTGGCCGCCGACCTTTGCTAGCCTCTCCATGGACAACGCGGTCAAGGGAGCCGCAAGACAAAAGCCATGACCAAAGACACACTGTCGATCACCGATAACCGCACCGGCAAGATTTACGAAGTTCCGATCAAGAATGGGACCATCAACGCCATCGACATCAGACAGATCAAGACCGGGGCGGAGGATTTCGGCCTCATGTCGTACGATCCGGCGTATACGAACACCGCGTCGTGCACATCACGCATCACGTTCATCGACGGCGACGTCGGCATCCTAAACTACCGCGGGTATCCGATCGAACAACTCGCAGAGCAGTCGAACCATCTCGAAACGACCTATCTCCTTTTGAACGGGGATCTGCCGACCCGGCCTCAATACGAGGCCTTCACGTCGGACATCACCCACCACACCATGGTGCACGAGAACATCAAGGAGCTCATCGACGCGTTCCGCTATGACGCGCATCCCATGGGCATGGTGATGTCGGTGGTAGCCGCCCTCTCCACTTTTTATCCCGAATCGAAGAAAGTCCGCGACAAGGACACGCGCCGCAAGCAGATTCATCGGCTCATCGCGAAGGTGCCCACCATCGCCGCCTATGCCTTCCGCCATCGCACCGGCCTTCACTACGTCCTGCCCGACAACGAGCTCAGCTATTGCGGCAATTTCCTCAATATGATGTTCAAGCGCACGGAGGGCACCTTCAAGGTGAACCCGGTTCTAGAGAAGGCGCTCGAAGTTCTCTTCATCCTGCATGCCGATCACGAGCAGAACTGCTCCTCCACGGCGATGCGCACGGTGGGCTCGGCCGAGAGCGACCCCTATTCGTCCATGGCCGCGGCCATCGGAGCGCTCTATGGTCCGCTTCACGGCGGAGCCAACGAGGCGGTGCTGCGGATGCTGAACGAGATCGGCCACAAGAACAATGTCGCGAAGTTCGTCAACGAGGTGAAGAGCTCGGGCGGAGATGTGCGCCTTATGGGCTTCGGTCATCGCGTTTACAAGAACTTCGATCCGCGGGCCAAGATCATCAAGAAGATGGCCGACCAGGTCTTCGAGGTCACCGGACACAATCCCCTGCTGGAGATCGCAGTCGAACTCGAGCGCATCGCCCTCGAAGACGACTACTTCATCAAGCGCAAGCTCTACCCGAACGTCGACTTCTACTCGGGGATCATCTACCAGGCGATGGGCTTCCCCGTCGACATGTTCCCCGTCCTCTTCGCCATTCCCCGCACCGCCGGCTGGCTGGCGCAATGGGACGAGATGGTCGAGGACGTCAAGGAGCAGAAAATCGCCCGGCCGCGCCAAGTGTACTTGGGCGCGGGCAAGCGCGACTACACGGTGATGTCGAAGCGGGCCTAGTTCGCGCTCCTGAGCGCCTAGCCCGCTTCGGAACCCTTGCCCAGAGAAGATGCAGGTCAGTGCGTCTGTGGGGCTTCGACCACCTCGCCACGACAGGCGGCGACGTAGCGGCGGATGGTCTCGGTGAGGCCCAGATACAGCGCGTCCGCGATGATGGCGTGACCGATGGAGGCTTCCCTGATCTCCGGCACCTCGCGGGCCAGTCGCGGCAGGTTGCGCAGATCCAGGTCATGGCCGGCGTTCACACCCAGTCCGCACGCCGCCGCCGCCCGCGCGATGGCGCGGACGCGCCCGAACTCGGCCTCGGCGCGCGCGGTCCCCTGCGCTTCGGCGTAGGGGCCGGTGTAGACCTCCACCCTTCGCGCCCCGGTCTTCGCGGCTTCCTCCATTGACTCCGCGTTCGCGTCCATGAAAATCGAGGCGCGTATGCCGCGGTCATTGAGACGGGCGATGGTGGGAACGATCGCCTTCGCTTCACGCGGCAGAGAGAATCCATGATCGCTCGTCACCTCTCCCGGCGTGACCGGCACCAGGGTGCATTGATCGACGCGGATCTCGCAGGCGAGAGCGATCAGCTCCTCTCTCAGATCACCTTCGAGATTGAACTCCACGCCCCGTTCGGCGCACGGCGCGCGGAGGTCTCGCACGTCCGACTCCCGTGCGTGTCGGTTGTCCTGGCGCCAGTGCAGCGTGATTCCCGACGCCCCGGCGTCGAGGCAGACCTTCGCCGCAACCCGGGAAGAGGGGTTCAAACCGCCGCGAGAATTTCGGAGCAGGGCCACTTTGTTCAGATTGACGGAGAGGGCGATAGGCATCTGGGCCTCATTATCCGCCGAGGGGCCGGAAGACCGAAGAGACCCGCTGCACCGCGAGACCCCGCCGAGGGCGGTCCGCCTATACTCCGCCGATTGCCAGAGCGAAGGCCCCTTGACGAACGAGATCGACACCCGGAAAGCCGAACTCGCCGCCCTGCGGCAGGACCTGGAGAAGCTACGCTCCCGTTCAGGGACGCCCTTCCGGCCGCCTTCGATTTCGGGGTCGCGATCCGCACGACGGAGAGAACCTTGAGCGCTGCTCTCTCCCGCCCGGACCATGTGTACGCCGCCAAGGGGCGCAGCCTGCGCTCAACCCGTCGCTGAGCGGAGCCGGGATTGAAACGGCGGATCTTTATCGGAGACATCCCGGACCGCCGGGAGGAACTCGAGCGGCTGCTCGGCGTTCGCTCGTGAGCGGGCGGCTCCGCCTCCGCAACCGGCGAGCGAAGCCAGGGCCCATTGTATCCGCGACGCCGTCGCCAGGACTCGGAAGCCACGGCGTCGCTAGGGGGGCCTCCGGCGGGGTCGTTCCCATGGGGCCGCGGGAGGGCCGTGAGCTTCGCGGAGGCGAGGACGGTGTAGAGGCGGTTGAGACGGCCTTGGTCGTCGAGGTCTGGTCGACCAGGGTTTGCCAGCCCCCGTTCAGGTACAAGACACCCTTGCCGCCGAGGCGGATCTGGTCCAGAGCGGCCCCAGCACTCAAACGCTCGGGGTCGTCGGTATAGGTCGCAGCCAGTCGGCCAGAGACACCTGCTGGAGAGCCCTCGCGTCGTGAAATCCCCATCGCGCCAGCTGTCGGCCGGCCTCGACCTTCTCCCGCGCGGTCAAAAGCCCGGTCGTGAGCAGGGACACGAAGCCGATGGGGAGCGTGTGCAGAACGCCGCCGTGCAAGGCAAAGGCGCCGCCCAGGCGCGGTATTCCGCCCTTCGACGGACATCCCCAGTTCCCGCGAGACGCTGCCACCCCGCCCCGCGCGGTAGAGAGCGTGGGCCCCGAGGTTGAAATGGAGGCCGGCCTTCTCGAACACGATCACCCGCCGGCGAGCCTTGGCGAGGTACGCGGCTGCCGTCAGCCCGGCCAGTCCCCCGCCCGCCACGATCACGTCCGCCCGCCGCCCGCTCTTGTCCAGGTCGCCTCCTCGTCTCACCCCCATCACGTCCGAGGGGGCCGAAAGGTGACACTGGGGGTCAACGCGGGCCGGCCGGCGCCTCGCTGGCTGACCCGCCGCTCGCACTCCGGGCGTCGCCTTTGTCGACCAGCCCGCCAGAACTTGCCTTGAGTGCATGCAGAGCATACACTTCATGCATGCAATACACGATCCGAAACATTCCAGACGCTGTGGATACGGCTCTGAGGCGGCGCGCGCGGGCGGGCGCTCAAAGTCTCAACGCGGTGCTTCTGGATGCTCTGGCCCGGGGCGCCGGTCTCGACACAGTCAGGCCAAGAAGGCGGAGTCTCGAGGGGATCGCAGGCTCTGGCGCACTGGAGAACCGGGTCCTGGCCGGCCTCAAGGACCAGCGGAAAGTCGAGAGGAAACTCTGGCGGTGAGGATCGCCCTTGACACGAACCGATACGCCGATTTGGTGAAGGGCGACAAATCGGTGGCCGAGATCGTGGGCTCGGCTGACGAAGTCATCGTCCCTCTGATCGTGTTGGCTGAACTCCGCGCGGGATTCGTGGCGGGGACGCAGCAAGCTCGGAATGAGGCGGTGCTACGGCGTTTCCTGGCCCAGCCCGGAGTCTCCGTGCTCTGTCCGGACGAACAGACCTCGTTTCACTACGCGGGAGTCTTCACCGAGCTGCGCCGTCGGGGAACGCCCGTGCCAACGAATGATCTCTGGATCGCCGCCCTCGTTCTCCAGCACGGCCTCGTGCTCCACGCACGCGACCGTCATTTCGACTTTCTCCCTCAGGTCCCGAGGGTCTGAGCTTGGCGATCATGGCTAGTGTGGTGGCCCTCAAATAGGTGTGCCAATTGAGCGTCGAGGCGCCCGGAGCGCAAGGCGCCGAGGAGACCGCATGTTGAACATATGCAACGACGAGCAACGCGGCGATCCGGGATGCATCGACGCTCCAGTGGTATAGCTATTTGAGGGTCGCCACACTAGAGAGACGCTGGGATTGTAGGTGAAACAAGCGGGGTTGGCCCGTCAAGTCCAGCCCGGCTCGGTTCGCCTGGAGCGCGCAGCCCGCCCTGTACATTGTCCCAAAGTCGTTTTCGGATGCGAGCGCCATTGCCTCCCCGAGCGCCACCCAAGGATCTGCGCCGCAGCTGAATGCCGATAGGGAATCACGTCCAGCAGGAGAGTTCGCGCCGCTAGTCACGAGCGCCAGTGCGGACACCGGCGATCGAGAACCGGAACGATCAATTTCGGCTCCTAAGCCGGCTGACCGAAGTTGCTTGAGCGCTCGGTCGAACCGCTCTCCGGCCTGCGAGACCGAATCCATGAAGTCGTCGGAAAGCTGGTCCGGGTCCTGCGCCACACCGGAGGCCTCGGCGTTCCTTCCCCGAAGGTCGCTGCTGCGCAGCCGATCCGCAAGGAATGTGGCGATCGCCAGAAGGTGACACTGGTGGTCAACGCGGGCCGGCCGGCGCCTCGCGGGTTGACCCGCCGCTCGCTCTCCAGGAGATCCAGGAACTCGCCCCAGTCAGTCCCAAACTCCCCCCTACACTGACGACTACCGAACCCCCCGAAGTTCTTGAGACCGCCTGTCGACGGCAACAACGGGAAGAACAACACGAAACGCATCAGCATCACTCACTGGCGCGCCCCCTTTTTCTTATTGAACGATCCTCACAAGGCAGGTTGTGCTGCGGGCTCGTAGCGCTTCACTTTGATCTTTTTTTCATGCTGCCGCGCTTGAGCAAGATCGAACGTCAGTTGTAGGCGCAGCCAGAGGCGAGCATTTGACCAGCCGGCCTTTTCAAGCCGAATAGCCATTTCCGGAGAAATTCCCGCCCGACCGTTGATGACGCGCGAAAGCGCGGGACGGGTCACGCCTAGAACTTTCGCACCGGCCGTCACGCTTAGGCCAAGGGGTTCAAGACAGGCGTCCATAATCGTGTCACCGGGGTGCGGGGGGTTTTTCATGGGCATGGGTCGTTCCTTCTCTCCTAGGTTGTCTTGGCGCCAGTGCAGCGTGATTCCGGACGCCCCGGCGCCGAGGCAGACCTTCGCCGCAACCCGGGGAGAGGGGTTCAAACCGCCGCGAGAATTTCGGAGCCGGGCCACTTTGTTCAGATTGACGGAGAGGGCGATGGGCATCTGGGCCTCATTGTCCGCCGAGGGGCCGGAAGACCGAAGAGACCCGCTGCACCGCGAGACCTCGCCGAGGGCGGTCCGCCTATACTCCGCCGATTGCCAGAGCGAAGGCCCCTTGACGAACGAGATCGACACCCGGAAAGCCGAACTCGCCGCCCTGCGGCAGGACCTGGAGAA
>JAENWE010000164.1 GCA_016650185.1 Vicinamibacteria bacterium
CTTCAGCGGGGTTCGCGGGTCACCCCAATTTGCCGACGTCGGCCCGACCGCGAATCCAAGCTTGACGTCAGCCCACTCTATCGCCGTCCTGGCGCGCCGCTCGGAAATTGGAACCAACCCCGGGATCATGGGAATATGACGGAGATCCACCCGTGAATGAAGCTCTGATCGCAGCCGCCGTTCCTGGCCCTGACGACGCTATCTCCGACGACCCGCTGTGGTACCGGGACGCCGTCATCTACCAGCTCAACGTCAAGGCGTTCCTGGACACGAACGACGACGGCATGGGCGACTTCAAGGGCGTCACCGCCAAGCTGGATTACGTGAAGGAACTGGGCGTCAACACCATCTGGCTGATGCCCTTCTACCCCTCGCCTCTACGCGATGACGGGTATGACATCTCCGAATACGAGGACGTGCATCCGCACTACGGGTCCCTCGACGACTTCAAGGAGATGCTGAACGAGGCTCACAAACGCGGTCTGCGCGTGATCACCGAACTCGTCATCAACCACACCTCGAACGAACACCCCTGGTTCAAGGCCGCGCGCAACGCCCCGCCGGGATCGCCGGAACGGGACTTCTACGTCTGGAGCGACACCGACCAGAAGTACCTGGGCACGCGCATCATATTCACCGACACCGAAACCTCGAACTGGACCTGGGACCCCGTGGCCAAAGCGTACTTCTGGCATCGGTTCTTCTCTCACCAGCCCGATCTCAATTTCGACAACCCGAAGGTGCTCGACGCGGTCTTCAAGACCATGCGCTTCTGGCTCGACATGGGTGTTGACGGTTTCCGGCTCGACGCCATTCCCTACCTGATCGAGCGGGACGGCACCAGCAACGAGAACCTGCGAGAGACCCACGACGTCATCAAGAAGGTGCGCGCAGCCATCGACGCGCAGTACAAGAACCGCCTGCTTCTGGCCGAAGCGAACATGTGGCCGGAGGACGTGCGCGAGTATTTCGGCGACGGCGACGAGTGCCACATGGCCTACCACTTTCCCCTGATGCCGCGCATGTACATGGCCATCGCCCAGGAGGATCGCCACCCCATCATCGAGATCATGAGACAGACTCCCGAGATCCCCGAGGGATGTCAGTGGGCCATTTTTCTGCGCAACCACGACGAGCTCACGTTGGAGATGGTCACCAACAAGGAGCGCGACTACATGAACCAGATGTACGCCGCCGACCCACGCGCGCGCATCAATCTGGGCATAAGGCGACGGCTCGCTCCGCTCATGGAGAACGACGCGGATCGCGTCAAACTGATGAAGGGCATGCTGCTCTCGATGCCCGGCTCGCCCATCATCTATTACGGCGACGAAATCGGCATGGGTGACAATGTCTTCGCGGGCGACCGCAACGGCGTGCGCACCCCCATGCAGTGGACGCCCGACCGCAACGCCGGGTTTTCGCGGGCCAACCCCGAGCGCCTTTATCTCCAGCCCATCCGAGACGCGGTGTACGGCTACGAAGCCCTGAACGTGGAGGCCCAGGCCAAGGACGCCAGCTCTCTTTTGAACTGGACCCGAAGGCTGCTGGCGGTGCGAAAGAGCAGCCTCGCCTTCGGCCGCGGCAAGCGTACCTTCCTGAACCCCGGCAACCGAAAGATCCTCGCCTACCTCACTGCGTACGAGGACGACACCATTCTTGCCGTGTTCAATCTGTCGCGGGCCGCCCAACCGACGGAACTGGACCTCTCGGCCTACAAGGGCCGGGTGCCCGTCGAAATGCTGGGCCGCACGTCGTTTCCGCCCATCGGCGATCTTCCCTACCTTCTGACTCTGCCTTCGTTCGGCTTCTACTGGTTCCGGCTGGCCAAGGACGCCGATGTTCCGGTGTGGCATCAGGAAGACCGGGCTCTTCTGGATCGTCCCACCCTGGTCCTCTTCGACGGCTGGACCAGCTTCTTCCGTGAAGGGGTCATGCCGTGGCGCATGGGCATGGCCGATCGAATGCGGACACAGTTCGAAACCGACACTCTGCCGCGCTTCATCGAGATCCAGCGCTGGTACGCGACGAAGGGCGCCGTGGTCGAACGGGCACGGCTGGTCGACCATGCGATTTGGGAGAAGGGCGACTCCACCTGGATGTTGCCCCTCGTCGCCCTCGACGGTCCGCCCGAGAAATCGACCTACTTCATGCCCCTCGCTCTGGCCTGGGAAAACACCGAGGAGGAACGCGTCCACCGGCTCGGCCCGGCCGCACTCGCCAAAGTGCGGCATCAGGCCGATGTGGGCGTGATGGCGGACGCCTTCCACGACGAGGTCTTCTGCCGGACCGTCGTGGCCGCCATCGGCGCCGGTGAAGAAGCCAAGACCTCGGCGGGGCGATTGCGCTTCAAGCCCACCAGCGCCTTCAAGCTCATCAACGAGAGTATCGGCGGCCTGCCGGTGTCGCGTCCTTCGGCCGTGAGCAGCAACACCGTGGTCACCCTGGGGGAGACGCTCTTCCTCAAGGGCTACCGCCGGGTGCACGAGGGCGTGAATCTCGAGTTGGAGATGGGACGCTTCCTGACCGAGGTGGCAAACTACCCGAACTGCGTTCCCGTGCTGGGCGCGCTCGAGTACTTCGGGAACGACGGACAGGTCATGACCCTGGCTCTGGTTCAAAACTATGTGTCCAATCAGGGCGACGGTTGGGACTACGTCCAGCGTTACGTTGAGCGCTTCCTTCAAGACGTCCGGACCACCGCCCCGTCTCCGACCACGCCGGCCGAAACCCATGGCGGCTTCCTCATCC
>JAENWE010000165.1 GCA_016650185.1 Vicinamibacteria bacterium
ACGCATCATCGAGAGACTCAGGGCCACGTCGAAGGAGGCCACGTCCCGAGGTTCGGGAGGCGAGGCCGCGTCCAGGGTCCCGGCCAGCGAGTTGATCCACTCGACGTGGTAGTCCGCCACCTCGAGCCCCTCGGAGGCCGCGTCGCCGAGGCTCTTCAGGACTTCACGGGCGTTCCCGCTGGGACGGAACTTCGCATCCACCCACAGCAGCGGCTCAAACGATGCCTGATAGATCGATTCGAGCGCCTTCTGCTCGTCTGAAGAAGGGGCCAGCCCTGGCACGCCTCCGTCCACCATGGCCCGAATCACCGCGGTCACCTCTACGGGCGGCGCCGCGAGTACGACCGGCAGCGGCGTGTGTTCCGTCCAGGACGATGGCAATCGGCTCGAGACCGGCGTCGGTGGGCCGGTTCGGCTGCAGGCTCCGAGGCTCGAGGCGAGAACGAGAAAGCCGGCCGTGCGACCGAGTGTGGCCAGCCACGCCGGGCCGGGCTGGTCCATTCGTGGGACCGGTTTACCGCAAATTTGATCATTCATCAGAAGGGGTCGCTGCAAGACCGATGCCCGGGACCGGTTCCGGTGTGATCACCGCTGGTCGCGTCCTCACCAGGACTAATGGCGGCGGCGGCTTCAGGCCAGGAGCTCGCCGAGGCTCATGGCCCGAAGATTGCTCAGCACACCAGTGGTCGCAACGGCGGCGGGCGCGTGGTCGGGGTCTAACGACCACAGGGACTACCATGTAAGGAGCGGAGCCTCGGATCCGCCAGCGAAGGGAGCCAACGATGGCCGGCATCAAAGCCGCGAAGACGGCAAGGACGAAAATCGAGCCCGGGGCCGGCCGGCCGGCCAGCCGCGTCAGTTTGCGCAAGCGGGCCGCGGAGGTGCTTCTGAAGGCGGAAGATCTGCAGGAGGCGATCTTCAACAGCGCCAACTTCTCGAGCATCGCGACCGACGCGAACGGCGTCATTCAGATCTTCAATGTGGGGGCCGAGCGCATGCTTGGCTACACCGCCGCCGAAGTCATGAACAAGATCACCCCCGCCGACATTTCCGATCCTCAGGAAGTGGTGGCCCGGGCCAAGGCCTTGAGCATCGAACTGAACACCACGATCACCCCGGGCTTCGATGCCCTCGTTTTCAAGGCCTCTCGAGGCATCGAGGACATCTACGAACTGACCTACTTCCGCAAGGACGGCAGCCGGTTCCCCGCCGTAGTCTCGGTCACCGCCCTGCGCGACGCTCAGAACGCCATCATCGGCTATCTGCTCATCGGCACCGACAACACCGCCCGCAAGCGGGCCGAAGAAGCGTTGCTCAAAGCGGGCGCCCTGCAGAAGGCGATTTTCAATAGCGCCAACTTCTCGAGCATCGCCACCGACGCGAATGGCGTCATTCAGATCTTCAACGTGGGGGCCGAGCGCATGCTCGGCTACACCGCCGCCGAGGTCATGAACAAGATCACCCCCGCCGACATCTCCGATCCCCAGGAGGTGATCGCGCGGGCCAAGGCCTTGAGCATCGAGCTCGGCACTCCGATCACCCCGGGCTTCGAGGCCCTCGTCTTCAAGGCCTCGCGCGGCATCGAGGATATCTACGAACTGACCTACTTCCGCAAGGACGGGAGCCGGTTCCCCGCGGTGGTCTCGGTCACCGCCCTGCGCGACCCCCAGAACGCCATCATCGGCTATTTGTTGATCGGCACCGACAACACCGCCCGCAAGCTGGTGGAGGAGGAGCAAAAGAAACTGGACCAGAGACTGCGCGACCAGCAGTTCTACACACGCTCGCTGATCGAATCCAACATAGACGCGCTCATCACGGCCGACCCTTCGGGAATCATCACCGACGTCAACAAGCAGATGGAAGCACTCACCGGTTCCACGCGCGACGAACTGATCGGGGCGCCGTTCAAGAGTCACTTCACCGACCCGGAACGGGCGGAGGCGGCGATCAAGCTGGTGCTGAGCCAGAAGAAGGTCACCGACTACGAATTGACAGCCCGCGCGAGGGACGGCAAACAGACGGTGGTGTCCTATAACGCGACGACCTTTTACGATCGGGGCCGGACCCTGCAGGGCGTCTTTGCGGCGGCGCGCGACATCACCGAGCGCAAACAGGTGGAGGCGGAGCTGCAGCAGGCGAAGGCCGCGGCCGAGAGCGCCAGCCAGACCAAGTCGGAATTCCTGGCCAGCATGAGTCATGAGATTCGCACCCCCATGAACGCGATCCTGGGCATCGCCGACCTTCTGGCCAAGACCGCGTTGACCGAGGAGCAGGACAGGTATGTGCAGATCTTCCGGCGCGCCGGCGACAACCTCCTGAACCTCATCAACGACATCCTCGACCTCTCCAAGGTCGAGGCCTCGCAACTCGAGCTGGAGCGGACGGGATTTTCGTTGAACGAACTGCTGGAGAAGGTCACGGAAATGGTGGCGATACGGGCCCAGGAAAAGGGCCTGACCCTGGTGTTCGATATAGCAGAAGACGTGCCCACCGCTCTCATCGGCGACCCCACCCGGCTCCGCCAGGTCCTGCTGAATCTGATGGGCAACGCCATCAAGTTCACGGAATCGGGCGAAGTGGCGTTGCGCGTCACCAACTCTGCGGACACGCTGATCCCGGGGGGCTTGCGCTTCGCGATCTCGGACACCGGCATCGGCATTCCGCCCGAGAAGGTGGGTGCGGTGTTTGAGCGTTTCACCCAGGCCGACTCCTCCATGACCCGAAGGTACGGAGGGTCGGGGCTCGGCCTCACCATTTCGAAGCGACTGGTGGAGCTGATGGGCGGGAGCGTCTCGGTGAAGAGCGCGGTCGGAGAAGGCAGCGTGTTTTCGTTCACCGTGCCGCTCCCCGTCTGGGCCAAGGCCGCGCAGGAGGGAGCGGTTTCTCTCGGCGCGGGTCCCGAGGCGCTTCTTCCCCCCCTGCATATTCTTCTCGTCGAGGATTCGCCCGACAACCGAGCCATCACCGTGGCCTACCTGCAGGACACCCCGTACCGCATCGACATCGCCGAAAACGGGGCGATCGCCTGCGAGAAGTTCGGCGCCTCCCGCTACGACCTCGTGCTGATGGACCGGCAGATGCCGGTCATGGATGGCCTGGCCGCAACCAGGGCGATCCGGGACTGGGAGCAGGCAAACCACAGATCGCCCACCCCCATCATCGCCCTGACCGCCGCCGCCCTGAAGGGGGATCGGGAAATGTGCATGGCCGCCGGGTGCACCGCCTATCTGACCAAACCCATCAAACAGGACGTGCTCCTGCGGGCTATCAAGGAACAGTGCGTCAAAGTAGAACCGCCGGCGCCTGGATCGTCAACGACGGTGGGCCAACCCCTGGAGCGGATCCAGGTGCGGCCCAATCCCAAGGTCGCCGACCTCATCCCCGGATTTCTTCAGAATCGCCGGAAGGATGTCATCGTCATGACGCAGGCCCTGGACCTGGATGACTTCGGTCCGGTCGAGAACCTGGGACACGACATGAAGGGCGCGGGCGGAAGCTGGGGCTTTCCGGGCATCACCGACATCGGCGCCGCTCTCGAGCAGGCGGGCCGACGCGCCGACCGCGAGGCCTCCCGTCAGTGGGTCATCGAGTTGTCCAGCTACCTCGATCGCGTGGAGATCGTGGCGTAGATGGCTAGCGTTGCTTGGTCCGGGCGAGGCACGCGTGAACGCGCGCGGTCAGCTGGGGAAGGGAAAACGGCTTGGTCACGTAGTCCGTCACCCCGGCCTCAAAGCCTTTCTGGGTGCTGGCCTCGTCGGTCATGGCCGTGAGCATCAGCACGGGCAGATCCTCGGTCTCGGGCTGCGCGCGCAGCGCTCGGGTGACCGCGAGACCATCCATTCCCGCCATCTTGTAGTCCAGGACCACGAGGTCGGGTCTCCGCTCGGCGATGAGCCGCAGCGCCTCCGGACCGCTCGTGGCCGTGGCGACGGTGTAAGGATCGTCCTCGAGCGCCCGGGTCACCAGGCTGAGCGTCTCTTCTTGATCGTCCACCACCAGGATGTGAAAACGGCGCTGGGCCACGGAGGCCTGGAGGGGGTCCTCGGCCGCGAAAGGCTTCAAGCCGGCCCGGCGCTCGAGATCGAGTTCGAGGCCTTCGTAGGCGCAGAAGACCTCGAGTCCGGTCCCGCATTCCCGGGCCAGGGCGCGAGCCCTTCGCTCGATGTCGGCGACGAAGCGATCGTCGTGGCTCGGATCGTGATGAGTGAGGGCCACCTGCCGCACCCCGGCCGCGGCGGCCAAACGCACCGCGTATTCGTAGGTGCTGTGTCCCCAGGTCTTCTTCGGGCCGTATTCCTCGGGGGTGTACTGGGCGTCATGGATGACCAGGTCGGCATCAGCCATGAACTCCGCGTGGCGGCGGTCGCCGTCGTGGAGGATGGATTCGATGTGGCCGGGGACGGCCCCGGCACGCCAAAGCTCATCGGAGAAGGGTTCGTGATCCACCAGATACACGACCGCCACCCCGCCCGCTTCGACCCGGTACCCGAGGGTCGTGGCCGGATGATTGAGGAACTGCGTGGCTACCCGTGCCGCCCCGATGGTATGGATCCCCTCGGCCAGATCGTGGTACTTGAGGGCGGCCGGGAGCTGATTCAACTCGACGGGGAAATAGGTGAACTCCATCTGGCCGGAGAGGACGTCATGGAGCGAGCCGCGGCTGCCCTCCGGGCCATAGATCTCCACGGAGTTTTCCTTGACGAAGGCCGGAGCGAAGAACGGAAAGCCCTGGATGTGGTCCCAGTGCGTGTGTCCGAGAAGGATGTTCGCCTTGATGGGCTGGCGCTCCTGAGCCATCAGGCTGGCGGCGAGACCGTGGGC
>JAENWE010000166.1 GCA_016650185.1 Vicinamibacteria bacterium
TACAGAGTGAGGGCGCCGTGCTCGCCCACCGCGTTCGGACGCTGGAAGATCCAGTTCTGCCAGGCGGAGAGGCGGCCGAAGATCTTGGTCTCCATGGTCTCGGGACCGGCGAAGCGCAGATTCGCCTCCATGCCGGTGAGCGCATCCGGCGAAATGCTGGCCCGCTCTTCGAGGGCGAGCCGCACTTCGTCCTCCCAGTCGATGTCGTCCGGAGTGAAAGTGACAAGGCCGGCCTCGGTGGCCTCACCCGCGTCGTAATCGTGGCCGGTCTTTACCTTCGCCTTGTCGGAAGCGCCGAGGAAGCGCGTTTGCAGCCGGGTGAGACCGTTCGACATGGTCAGGGGACCGAGGTTCATGGCCGTGAAACGAAGAGCCGGGCCATCGCCGTCCTCCGCATCGAGCATGTAGGACCGGTCGGCGGCGAAGGCGAGTTCGGCAAGGCTCCCCGCGAAGCAGGATCCCTTGTCGATGATGGCGAGGAAAGAACGCGCGGTGAGGTCGAGGCGCTTCAAGACCCGCTTCAACTTCAAGACGATCTCCTGCGCGAACCAATCCGTCTTCGCCAGTTCGAGGAGTTTCGTGTCGTGCGCGTCAACCAGAAAGGCGTCGCCGAGGGTCTTGAGCACCACGACGCCGATCTCGGGCTGATTGAAACGCAGGTCGAGAAGGGCAAGGTCGAGTTCGCGCGCCATCTGAAGATGCCAGTTGCACGCGCCCTGGGCGCGAAGGGCCTCGGCGTTCGAAGGCGCCGGGCCCTTCGGCCCCCTGACGTTGATGGTGGCGACACGAAGCGCTTCATCCAACTCCACGGCCACGAACTCGCCGGGAGATTGAACCGGAGGCAGGGTGACACCCGCGCCCTCGCGTTTCGGCGCGGCTTTGGCGATGGCCTCGGCTCGATCCTGCAGCGCCCCATCGAATTTCGAGAGTGGAATCGACTGATCGACGAGGCCCCAGGAAAGAGCCCGCTTCCCCTTCACCCCTTCGCCGAGGCTCGAGAACACGTCGGCCAGGTCCCGCCGCACCTTGCGTTTGTCGACCACGCGGGTGAGTCCGCCCGTGCCGGGGAGCACCGCGAGCAGAGGCACTTCGGGGAGGGACACCGCGGAGGACGAATCGTCCACCAGAAGGATCTCGTCGCAGGCGAGGGCCAGCTCGTATCCCCCGCCCGCGCAGGCGCCGTTCACGGCGGCGATCGAGCGGAGTCCGGAGTTCGCGGAGGCATCCTCGAGATAGAGACGCGTCTCATTGGTGAACTTGCAGAAATTGACCTTGAAGGCGTGGGTTGAACTTCCCAGCATGTAGATGTTGGCGCCGGAGCAGAAGATCCGATCCTTGGCGCTGCCGATGACGAGACATCGCACCTCGGGGTGTTCAAAGCGCAGGCGCTCAACCGCATCCCACAGCTCGATATCGACGCCGAGGTCGTAACTGTTGGTCTTGAGGACGTAGCCCTCGCGCATCGGCCGGTCGTCCTGGACGTCCATGAGGAGGCGGGCCACCGGCGCTTCGACCACGAGTTTCCAATGAATGTAGCGCGAGGGGTGCGTCTCGAACGCCACATTAGGTTCTTTCCCGCCAGAAACTTCAGCCATAGAGCCGTTAAGGATAGGCGATTGGTCAGGACCAGGTCAAGCACTATAATGCCGGCTAGTAGACGTTCGCCATGCAATATACTGCCGCTTGCGCATGACCGACATTCTCCAAAGTCTGGGCCACAACCTTCGGAGTCTTCGCGAGTCTCAACAACTCACTAAGGCACGACTGGCGCAGGTTTCAGGTATATCGCTTCGATTCTTGAACGACGTCGAGCGCGGCCTCGCGAACCCCTCGGTCCTGACCGTTCAGGCTTTGGCGGCGGCGTTGGATCGCTCTATTCCGGACCTCTTCGCGGAGACCTCCGAGCCCGCTCCGCCCCTCCGCGTTTCCCTGCTCGGAATTCGTGGCGCTGGAAAAACGACCATCGGACGTCGGCTCGCGGGTAGAATAGGCCTACCTTTCGTCGAGCTCGACCTTCAGATTGAGAAAAAAGCCTCATTGAGTCTTTCGGAGATCTTCGCCCTTCACGGTGAGGACTACTACCGGAGGCTGGAAAGATCGGTTCTCGAAGCCGTTCTCGCCGAAGGGAAGGGTTGTGTGATCGCAACCGGAGGCGGCATCGTGACCTCCCCGGAAACGTTCGCACTTCTCAAAGCGCAGACCATCACCATCTGGCTGCGCGCTACTGCTCATGACCACTGGAACCGCGTTTTGCAACAGGGAGATCGACGTCCGATGAAGGGCCATCCTCATGCGATGGCCGAGCTTCGGCGGCTACTGACCACAAGAAAGCGCCTTTACGGCAAGGCCCATCACACTGTCCTGACCTCATCTCTCAATCCCGACGGAGTGGTGGACGAGATCGAGGCGCTGATGGGTTCACCACGGGCGCACTAAGCAGAACAAGCGGATAGACAGATTTCGGAGGAAAGACGTGACACTTGAGGAAGTTCTGAAGCGACTGCGACAGGAGGGCGATCCAAAGCATGCCCTCGCGCTCGAGAAATTGGGCGTCAAGCCCCGCGCCTCGTATGGCGTACCCCCGGCCAAGATGAAGAAGGTGGTGGCCGAGATCGGCCGCGACCATCGTCTGGCCCAGGAACTATGGGGCACCGGCCTCTATGACGCGCGCCTGCTGGCCTCGCTCATCGATGAACCCGAAAAGGTGACCAAGGTTCAGATGGACCGTTGGGCGCGGCAATTCGACTCGCAGGCCATTTGCGACAACTGCTGCTTCAACTTGTTCCACGCCACCCAGTTCTCCTGGGGTCGGTGCGTGGTCTGGACTGACCGCAAGGAAGAGTTCGTAAAGAAGGCCGGGTTCACCCTCATGGGCGCCCTCGCCGACTTCGAGCCCAAGGCGGACGATGCGCAGTTCCATCGGTTCATACCCATCATCGAACGCTGCGGCGCCGACGATCGCCCCTTCGTGAAGAAGTCGGCGGCCTACGCGCTGGGGGCCATCGGCCGTCGATCCGCCGGCCTCAAGAAGATCTGCGCGGAGGCCGCGGAACGCATGGCTGAGAACGCGTCGAAGGCGGCTCAATTCGTGGGCAAGGAAGCCCAGAAGGAAATGGCCAAGCCGCGTCCCAAGGCTTAGTCAGCCGCGTCTCGTTTGCGCCGCGATCCATCGGCCTCGCGCCCTCGGGAACGGGAAGAGATTCTCGATCTCCAACTCACCGACATCGCTCTCTCGGGCGAATCGTACGCCGAGGTCCAGGGCGCGACAATCTATGTCGACGGAGGGATCCCGGGCGAGAAGGTTCGCGTCCGGATCGTGGCCCGAGGCCAGGCTGACGCGCTCGATCGAGGAGACGACGGTGTCGCCAAGGCGGCGCTCGTCGCCGTCCTTGAGCCCTCGCCGCACCGGGTTAAGCCGGCCTGTCCGCACGCGTCTGCCTGCGGTGGTTGTTCCTTCCAGCATGTCGCGTACGAGGAGCAGCTGAGACAGAAGACGCACCTTTTGGACGGGCTTCTCGAGGACACCTTCGGGGCGGGAAAGCCTCTGATCTCGCCCATGATCGGCATGAGAGTGGACGAACAAGGCGTTCCGCGCCATTTCAGGCAGAAAGCTGCCTTCAGCTTCGTCGAGGATGATCGGGGTCGGTTGCAGATAGGCCACTTCGCCCGCGGCACCCACACCGTGGTGCCGGTGACCGAATGCCTTGTCCATTCGGATCGCGCGAATCGGGTGGCGTTCGCCATCAAGGACGCGATGGCGAAAAAGCGCGTACCGGTCGCCACCGTGCGCGGCGGTCTGCTTCGTCATGTGGTCGTGCGGGTCACGGAGGACGAGACAGAGGCGGTCGCGGTGGTGGTGGCGACCGAAGAACATCGAGTTCTGGAGTCTCCCCTGCGTGCCATCTCGGGTTCGCGAGACAAGCCTCAAGGATTGCTCTTGAACTTGCATGACCAGGCGTCTCCTTATCTGTTCGGGCCTCACACCGTCCGGGTGGACGGGCTGGGTCACGTGAAGGAAACCGCCCTGGGTCCGAGCTTTCTCTCCTCGCCCACGGGCTTCTTCCAGACCAACATCCACGGCGCCGGACATCTCATTCGCCTGGTCAAGGACGCCATCGGTTCGGCCGACTCGCTCAAGGTTCTCGATCTCTACAGCGGCAGCGGTCTGTTTGCCCTCCCCCTGGCGCTGGCCAAGCATCGCGTCACCGCGGTTGAGGAGTCCCGCAAGGCCTCCCGCGAAGCGGCGAAGAACGCCCGGCTCTCCGGCATTCCGGAATCCAGACTGCGCCTCATGCCTTCCAAGGTCGAGGATGCGATCGAGCATCTGGCGCGCCAGGACTGGGACGCGGTGGTCATCGATCCCCCACGATCGGGCTGCCCGGAAGACGTGATGCGGACGTTGACTCGCAAGATCGCGCCACCCAAGCTCGTCATCGTCTCGTGCAATCCCGAAACCCTGATGGACGAAATGCGTCTCGCCACGGACGCCGGCTATCGCGCCACCCTGGTCCAGCCCATCGACATGTTTCCGCACACCCCCCACATTGAGACCGTGGTGGTGCTCGAACTGAAGCATCGCGCCCGCACGGTAGCGCGGACCGAGCGCTCCACCACCCATCTCGCGGCGAGGCACAAACGCCCTGCGAGGCCGAAGCCCGCCGAGCGCCTCGCCCCGGAGAGGCTCCAGAAGAAGCGGGCAGCGCTCCACCCTGCCAAGCCCTGGTCAAGGATGCCGAAGCCACCCTCGGAGAAGAAAGGATAGAAACACCTACTCGCAGCGAAGGGCCTCCGTCGGTACGGACGCGCCCTGCCACGCAGGAATGACGCAGGCAAGCATCGCGACAACGAGAAGAATCGCGGGCGCCGTGAGAAAGGCCGCGGGGTCCGTCTCCTAACGCGGGCCGTTCATAGGAGAATCAGGCATGGCTCAAAAACCACCCGACGTCACTCCCGAGATCGCACCGGGCGATCTCACCGAAA
>JAENWE010000167.1 GCA_016650185.1 Vicinamibacteria bacterium
ACGGCGAGCAGCGGCCCGAGGACAGCGCCCAGGGAATCGAGGGCCTGGCGAAGCCCGTAGGCCGCGCCTCGCATTTGCGGAGGCGTGATGTCGGCCACCAGCGCGTCGCGCGGCGCCCCGCGGATGCCTTTGCCGACGCGATCGACCAAGCGCGCCCCGAAGACCCAGGCGACGGTTGGGGCGAGCGGGAAGACCGGCTTGGTGAAGGCGCCCAGCGCATAGCCGAAGACCAGCAGCAGCTTGCGCTTGCCGAGGTAATCGCTGAGGGCGCCCGAGAAGACCTTCATGATGGAGGCCGTCGCTTCCGCGACCCCCTCGATGAAGCCGACCGTGACCATGGAAGCACCCAGCGTCGTGACCATGAACGCCGGCAGAAGGCTGTGGATCAACTCCGAGGAGGTGTCCATGAAGAACGAGCCGAATCCCAGGGCCCAGACGCCTTTGGGCAGGGCCCGAAAACCCACAGGCGTCTTCCTGGAATGCGGTTCCATGTTGGCGGACGGCACGTTACTCCTGAACTCGACCGCCGCCTCCGATTCGATTCATGATTCGCCGCTTGCGCCGAATCCGGGGCCAGCGAGAACGCGAGCCGTCTCGCGGCCATGCAGCGCGCGGACAAGAACATCAACGATCTGCTCGAGACACGGCGCGGGACCTTCAACCGCCTGCGTCAGGCTTGGCATCGACGAAGAGTTTGTTCGACGTTCTCCGGTTGAGGCGGCAGGCGGCCCCGTCTCCGACGGACCTGTCCATTGAAGGCCAGCCGGACTCAGGTCGTAGCGTCCAGAGTGCCGATAACGGCGCGCTTGCGTTTCCTCCCGACACGTTGCTCCTGACGGCCATCAGGATCCCGGCGCAAACAGGGGTCCGCACGCACCCCAAACCGGGGCGCACCCGAGAGGATGCCCTCTCTGCTTTTCCCAGTGCTTGGCTAAGCGGCAACGCCTCCCGGCTTCGCGTGTCAACCAAGCTTGACAAGGCGGAGCGCGGAGATCCCCTGGGGGACAGTGCCAACTTCACACCATGCGCCGCCCGCGGTGCCGGCCTGGGCGCCAACAGACCGGTCGGCGGACAACCTCACCTTGTGGGCCGAGGACGCGGAACGCTGGACGGAACGCTGGAGTCGGGCGCTGAATTCTCAACGGGCCTCGGCGGGTCTTTGCCCGTCACCGACGTGCGCGGTCACATCCTCACGGACGCGCCATGGCTCGCAGCCGATACCGCTCTCGGGCCGTGGCCTGACCCGACACATGTTTCAGCCGGGCGTCTGGATCCCCCCGATGAGCGTCCACTTCCGCCTTCCGTCGAGGCGTTCCTTGATGCAGGTGAGCCGCCCGTCTACTTCGGCTGCGGGAGCATCCGCGCGCCTCAAGATCTGAGTCGATCGATGATCGAAGCCGCGCGGGCGCTCGGCCGGCGCGCCATACTGTTCCGAGGCTGGGCCGACCTCTCCCTCATCGACAACGCGGCCGACTGCATTGCCGTCGGTGAAATCAATCAGCAGGCTCTGTTCAAGCGAGCCGCCGCCGTGGTGCATCACGGCGGAGCCGGAACCACGACCACCGCGACTCATGCAGGCACGCTCGACGCCTTCAGCGTCCGACGAAGTGCCCGACGTGAAGCGGATTCGATTCGGTGACGTCCTCGCGCCGGTCTTCTGCGTGCTCCTCAGCGAGTTCATCGTCCAGGTCGTCGTCCTCCAGGATCGCGCCCTCGGGGCGCTCCGTCTTGTGGACGGTTTCGTTGCCGAGATCGGGGAGGTCGCCGTCGGCTGGGAGCATCTGCTCCCGTTCGGGATCTCCCATCGAGGGCCGGACGGGGTGGTCTGGAGCGGTGGTCTGGCCTTTGCCGGGGGAGGTGCCTTTTCGCAACCCCTTGGCAGTGGTCTTCTTAGTCTTCATGGTTGGCCTCGCAGGAAAAGTCCTGCCACGTGAGAGCAGCAGCATCCGTGCCACATGGCCTGCCGTGGAAAGGAAGGACTTGGCGCTCCGGAGGGAGCTGCTTTGTAGAAATCAGGCCCCCACCGGAGTGGCGCTGCCGCCTCGAGACACTGCGCGGGAACTTCAATCGCCTGCGTCAGGCGGGCATCGCCGCCGTCCCCGTTCCGGAAGGCGGCGTGTCCGTGATCCACTTCAGCTCCTGCATCACGTCGTGCGCGATCTGGAAGCGGTCGTCGGGGTCCTTGGCCAGGCAGCCTTCACCAGGCGTTCCAGCGACGGCGGTGTCAGTGGCTGAAGCTGGCTGATCGGCGGCGGCTCCTTGTCCATGATCGCGCTGATCAGGCTGGCCTGGCTCTTGCCCTCGAAAGCGCGCCGTCCGGTTGCCATCTCGTACAGCAGGCAACCGAAGGCCCACAGGTCCGACCGTGCGTCGGCTTCTTTCCCTTCCAACTGTTCCGGGGCCATGTACGGGACCGTCCCGAGGATCGCGCCTCGACCGGTCAGTGGTGCTGATGCGGTGGGTAGAGCCGAGATCGTACCCACGCCCTCTGCTGCGAGGCTCAGTTTCGCGAGACCGAAGTCCATCAGCTTCGAGCCGACTTTCGTCAGCATCACGTTGCCGGGCTTGAGGTCTCGGTGGATCACACCTTGCCGGTGCGCCTTGTCGAGTGCGTCCGCGATCTCGATCGCGATGCGCAGGGTCTGGTCGAGAGGGAGGGCGCCCTTCTTCAGACGGTCGGCGAGTGCCTCGCCCTCGACCAGCTCCATGACGAGGTAGTCGGTGCCTTCGTGCCGGCCCACGTCATGGAGTGTGCAGATGTGGGGATGGTTGAGCGACGAGACGGCCTTGGCCTCCCGTTCGAACCGCGCGCGGAGGTCCGTATCGCTGGTGAGGTGAGAGGGAAGGACCTTGACCGCGACGCTGCGGTCGAGGCGGGTATCGCGAGCGCGGTAGACCTCGCCCATTCCGCCCGCGCCGAGCGGGGCGAGGATCTCGTACGGACCGAGCCGAGTGCCGAGAGCGAGCGTCACCTGCAAACCTCCCGCGCATTTCTTCGCGCCATCTTCATGGCCGGCTCCCGTGATCCAAGAGGGTCCGCGGCTCGCGACCACCACCAGTTGCTGCCGCGATGGTGCTCCGACGTCTCGGTGGATGATGAAGCCCGGCACGTTGGTATGGGCCCTTCTGATCACCTAAGATCCCCGGCATCAGCGGGACGCAGGCAGGGGTCGCGAACGGGCCCTCGCGTGGGGTCCTCGCTGGGGGAGCCGAGCCAATGAAGCTGGTCGTCACGATCGAACGCGATGAGACGGGCATGATCGTCGTCGAGTGTCCGGCGATTCCCGGCTGTGTTTCGCAGGGGGCCACCGAGGCCGAGGCTCTCTCGAACATCCGCGAAGCCATTGCGGCCTGCGTTGAGGCTCGGGCGGCGAGTGGTATGCCCGTCACCGTTGCGACAAGGGAGATCGAGGTCGCGGTCTGATGACGCGGCTGCCCGTAGTCTCGGGCGCCCAGGCGGTCAAGGCGTTCGAGCGAGCCGGCTGGCACGTCGACCGGCAGCGGGGCAGCCATGTGATCCTGCTGAAGGCTGGTCATATCGCCAGCCTCTCTGTGCCCCAGCATCGCGAGCTGGCTCCTGGCACCCTCAGGGCCCTGATTCGCGCCGCGGAAATGGACACGGACGAGTTCACATCGCTTCTCTAGCCGGGACAGGTCGGCCATTTCTTCGGCGCCGATGCCGCCGGTCATTTCGTACGGCCCAAGCCGCGTCCCCGGGGCGAGGGTCACTTGAGCCCCTCGACAAGGTAGAGGTCAGTGAGGTAGCGGCTGACAGTGGAGACGTGGGACCTGCCGTCGGGCGTCACCAGGACTATTGGTTCTGCAAATATTCCGCTCCGATCTGCGAGCGAGATCTCCTGCCAGACCGCACGCTGCCCAGTTGTGATATCGAACCGATAGATTCGCAAAGGGATCTCGCCTCGGCGGGTTACGAAGAGGCCGCGGCTATCCGAGGTCCATCCGGCGATGAGGTCACGCTGGTCCCCTTCCGCAGAGCAAGGCCCTGCCATCCTTGGCCACGTCCATGAGCGAGACACCGGTAAGCCCTCGCCAGACGACGCGCTCGCGGCCGGCGAGCGATACGCCGAGCAGACTGTATGCCTCGCCGCTCTTGGAGGCCGAGAACCAAATCTCATCACCGCCGGGCGACCAGGCCACGCCTCCGATACTTGTGTACTCTGCGGTCAATCGCGCCTCGTGGCCCGCGAGGTCGACCACCGAAACCCAACCGCGGTCATCACCCAGGATGGGATGAGTGAGAAACGCTATCCGATCGCCGCGGCGCGAGAAGCGCGGGTGGCTGATGTAGCCGTCGGTCTCGCGGAGGACGTGGTTCACCGGGTATTCGAGCCGTTCCCGATTTGCCAACCGGCGCACGACGGCGTAGTCCGCGCCGTCCGGAGTCCACTCGGCCTCCTCCACGTTCTCGAGGACTTCGCGGGGCGTGCCCCCGAGCAACCCCGCGCGTGCCAGCGTCCCCTGGCCCATGACGCCCGATTCGAAGGAATGGCCCACCGAGACTGCCATCTCGCCCGAAGTGGAGATGGACAGGATTTCGGCGTCGGGCAAAGCGATCGGCGTCGATTCCCCGCCCTGGGCGCGGGTCATGAAGAGACGGATCGGCTGGCCCTCCCAGGCCGCGCCGTAGACGATGGTCTGACCGTCGGGGGCGAAGCGGGCCGAGCGGATAGTCCCGCGGCGGTAGGTGAGGCGATGAAAGGAAGGGAGCGAAGTAACGCCGGATCCGCTGGTCGTCGAAGTCGCTCTGCGGCCTGCCAGGTAGCCCAAGGCGGCCAGAGCGATCGCGGCCAGCACCGCGACTCCGACCCACGTGCGGCGTCTCGAAAGTCCCCCGGTGACCGCGACTCGCTCGGCCGACATCACTGAAAGCGCTTCCAGATCGAACGCGAGATCCCGCGCGGACTGGAACCGCGACTCCGCATCCTTCTCCAGGCAGTGACGCACGATCCGATCGAGAGCGGGCGGAACCAGAGGCTGGGTGGCCGAGATCTCCGGCGGCTCCTCCTTCAGGATGGCGGTCATGGTGTCGGCGGTGGTGTCGCCCTTGAAGGCGCGCCGACCAGTCAGCATCTCGTAGAGGATCGCCCCGAAGGCGAAGATGTCCGAGCGATGATCGATGACCCTGCCTCGCACCTGTTCCGGGGACATGTAGCCGACTGTGCCCATGACCGTGCCCGGGTCGGTCCCGCGGGTCATGGTGGGCGCCCCGGTTTCGACACCGCCGCCGAAGGAGGGCTGGGTCAGCTTGGCCAGGCCGAAGTCGAGGATCTTGATGCGGCCGTCGCGGGTGACGAACAGGTTCTCGGGTTTGAGATCGCGGTGGACGATCCCCTTCTCATGGGCGGCCGAGAGTCCCTGCGCGATCTGCAGCGCGTACTCGACCACGCGCCGGGGAGGCAAGGGTGTTCCCAGCCGGTCGCGGAGCGTGTCGCCCTCGAGCAGCTCCGACACGATGTACGGCGTGCCCTCGTGGGTGCCGATGTCGTGGATCGCGGCCACGTGGGGATGGTCGAGGCTGCTCGCGGCCCTCGCCTCCAGCTCGAACCGGCGCAGCCGATCGGCGTCTTGGGCGAGCGACGAGGGGAGCACTTTGACCGCCACGTCCCGGCCGAGCCGCGTGTCCTTAGCGCGATACACCTCGC
>JAENWE010000168.1 GCA_016650185.1 Vicinamibacteria bacterium
GCCCCAACGATCATGCTTGCAACGGCGAGATCGCTTCAGTCCGAGGCAAACTTCGGGTCCATCGCGATGACGGTTGGGTTGACGCCGGACTTCGGGTCCGTCGCGATGACGGTTGGGTTGACGCCGGACTTCGGGTCCATCGCGATGACGGTTGGGTTGACGCCGGACCTCGGGTTCGTCGCGATGGCGGTGGCGTGTTTCGCGCAAACCGTCATGGGTGTGGTCCCTCCAACGCTCGGGATGAACGCGGGGTCAGGCGTTCAAGAGGCGGGTTGTGGCGATGGCGAGAACGGCGATGCTGTTCTTCAGATCCTCGATTGCCACCCACTCGTCCGGTTGATGGGCGAGGTCGAGGACTCCCGGGCCGTAGGCCACCGTATGTGGAATGTGGCCGATACGATCGAAATGCTTCTGATCGTAGGTTCCCGGACTGGCGATGATTTGCGCCTCTTTGTTGAGGACCCTGGCGATGGCGGCCTGGAGCGAGAGGGTCACGGGGGAATTCTCCGGGGTCGCGGTGGGATGGACCACCATGCGGTCGCGTAGCTCGTAGCGCAGGCCGGGAACCCTCGCGGCCACCGAGTCGAGCAACTTCTGAATCTCGGCCTTGGTGGCGTCGAAGCCCTCCTCGAGCAGGAATCGACGATCGAAAATGGCGAGCGCGCGATCGGCCACGCACGGACTCTGCACGTCCTCGCCGACCTGGCCCCCGCTCACCGTGTTCACGTTCAGGGTGGCGTGGCGCGAGAGCTCGGGAACCACCGGCGCCTTCGTCCTGCGCTTCAGGAGCTCGGGTTGAAGCTCGGTGCGAATCGCTTCCAGGATCGCTCCCATGTCGTCGATCGCGCTGTGGCCGAGATACGGCATGGAGCCATGCGCGATGCGTCCGTGGGTCACCACGTCGAACCAGTAGACGCCACGATGGCCCACGCAGATGCGATCGACATTGAGGGGCTCTGGAATGATGACGAACTGGGTGTTTTGGGCGGTCACTCGACCCGTCTTGCATAGATAGGCGACGCCGGCGTCACCGCCGCTTTCCTCGTCCACCGTGCCGCTGATTTCGATGGCGCCGTCCGTCGCGACGCCAGCCCGCCGCAGAGCCTCAGCCGCGAAGATCGCTGCGGCAATCCCCGCCTTCATGTCGCAGGTCCCGCGGCCATAGATCCGGCCATCCGCGACCTCCGCTCCGAAGGGATCGAGGGTCCAGCCTCCTCCGGCCGGGACAACGTCGACGTGGCCGTTCAGGTGGAGGGTCTTTCCCGGGCGAGCCCCCTCGCGACGGCCAATCACGTTGAGCCGCGGATGCTTCGCGGTGTGCTCGGCCATGCCCTCGGCTGCGATGTACTCCGACGTGAAGCCCGCCCTGGTCAACCACTTTCCGACACAGTGGACGCCGTCTTCGTAGAACTCCCCGGGCGGATTGACCGTAGGGATCCGAATGAGGTCACGCGTGAACTCGACCGCCTCGTCAATGACGCTTTCCGCGGCCCGGATGATCCGGTCTTCCTGCGCTCGCGCCTGACCGACATCCATGACGGCTACTCGGTCTCCAACGCCTGCTTCGCGGCATCCAGCCCGGCGTGGGACTCCTTCGAGAGTTTCGGATAGTGAAGCTTCATGGCCCGCAAAGTGTCGATGATGATGTCTGCCACGGCCAGCCGCGCGAACCACTTGTGATCGGCGGGAATGATGTGCCAGGGCGCATAGCTCGTGCTGGTTGCCCCGAGCATGTCCTCGTAGGCTCGATGATAGTCATCCCACAAAGCGCGTTCCTTGACGTCTCCGGGCTGGAACTTCCAGTTCTTCTCGGGTTGGAGAAGGCGAGCGAGAAATCGCCGCTTCTGTTCATCTTTCGAAACGTGCAGGAAAAACTTGCGAATCACGGTGCCGTTTCGGGAGAGGTACTTCTCCCAGTTCTTGATGTCTTCGAATCGATGGTCCCAGATCCGATCGGTGGCGAGCTCGCGAGGCAGTCGCTGCTTGTCGAGGTACTCCGGGTGAACCCGAACCACCAGCGTTTCTTCGTAGTACGAACGGTTGAAAATCCCGATACGACCCCGCTCGGGCAGGCACTTGGCGGTGCGCCAGAGGAAGTCGTGGTCGAGCTCTTCGGCAGAGGGAGCCTTGAACGAGAACACCTGGCAGCCTTGAGGGTTGATCCCGGACATCACATGCTCGATGGTCGAGTCCTTCCCGGCCCCGTCCATGGCCTGAAAGACGAGGAGGAGAGCCTTCTGGTCCTGGGCGTACAGCATTTCCTGCATCCGCCTCAGCTCTTGAATTCCCTTGGAGAGATGCTTCTGCGCCATGCTCTTTGACTCATAAGGGCCGGTGGAGTCGGTGTCGAGAGACTTGAGTCGCACCCGGCTCCCGGGTCGCACACGAAGGTCAGGAAGATCGATATCGAATTTCATGAGGTCACACCCTTACGGTTGGCCGACATCTGAACATTGGGAAAGGAAATGAATCTCCGCGATGGACCAGGGATTCCAGCCTGGACGATTCTCGTCCTCGCCCAGGCGGAGGCGAACCCCTCGCGTCTTGGTGAGCGGCATTCTTATTGTAATGCTCGCGTTCGGATCGCTGCGCAGGAGCTGACCCAGGGTTTCGATCGCCGACTCCACGGGCCGCCAGGCAGAGACCTCCTGCCACTCACCACTCTCGGTGGCGAGGTCGACACGAAGGGCGGTGGGAAAGTCCAGAGTGCGGCTGCCCAGAAACATCCGGATGGCGGAGAGCGACTGAGCCTCCGGCCAACGAAACTCGATGAAGTCCCCCACTTCTTGAGAATTCACCGTGCTCCACGCGGTTGCGCGGTCTCCATCCCGGATCCTCTCAATTCCCTGGGTCGCGGACGAAGCAATCTTCATCGCCCGACCGTCCACTTCGAGAGTGGGCTGGCACACGGAAGGAAGGCGCGGGCCAGGCCTCAGTCGGTAGACCCGTTCATCACCCAGATCGAGGTTCTTCGCCGCCTCCGACACCTCTTCCTTGAAGGAACGGATGAGTTCAAGATCGGGACCTTCGAGCGCCTTCAAGAAGGCTCCTCGGCGGGTCTGCTTCATTCGGGGATGAACCACGATGTCTCGAATGCCGGTCGCGCGCAACGCTTCGATCGACACCTCATCGGGAAAACTCTGCAGCAGGTTCGCCAGATAGTCGTGGGCAGGGGGATAGAACGAGGCCCGGCCGATCGGAACCGGTCGCCAGTTATAGGTGGAGAAGTAAGGATACAAGGCGCGAAAACGGATCAATCGGTCGGGGAACAACGGCAACTCCGCCAGCGGACCCCGATCGCCCTTGAGCCAACGGTACACCTCGGGAAGCTCATCTCCGGCGGGAATCCGAAAACCGGTCCCAGGCCTCGTCCATTGCTCCGCCGCCGAGAAGGCGGAAAGAGCGAAGACGAGGGCAAGGCCCGGGCGCTTCCGGAACAACCGCTCGGCGCCCACTCCGGCAAGGAGGGCCACTCCTACCTGCACCAGTGCGCCCGCGCGCTCCACCGTGGCCATGCCTCGGAGAGTAGGGACGAAGCGGAGGACGAGGAGATAAGGGCTTCGCCCGAGCGACTCTCCCATCAGGCGCGGGTACGCCCCAAAGGAGATCAGTAGACCAACGCTGATCAGCACCACGGCCGAGAAAATCAGAAAGCGCGTGGCCGGTGGGGACGGCGTCTTTCCGAAAATGCCCGCCCCGATGCCGACGGCGGCCAGAAGAAGCGGAAGGTAGCCGAGGAAATGAGAGGACTCGCCATGGGGCGCTGAGCTGAACAGACCGCCCCACAGCCAGAAGGCTGACCCGGGCAGGAAGAACGAGGCGATGTCCGCTCCGTTGGGTATGGGCTTTTGAGCCAGAGACTGGGCCAGAACCTCACGGTAAGGAGACAAGAAGAGCAGACCCAGCGTCCCGGTGACGAGGGCGGGGAGAGACAGGCGCCACACCTCGGCCAGGGCGGGCACGCGCTTCCGCGCCCCATAGGCCGCGACCACAAAACCGGGAGCCAGAATGGCGGAGTAGACAGCGTAGTACGTGCCGGTGAGCCCCTGCAGAGCGAGGGCCAGGGAAAGGCCGGCCGAGTGCCGCCACGACGGCCGCTCCGTGAAACGCCAGAGAAAGAAGAGAGCCAGGCACCACCCCTGGAGCTGCAGAACATTCACGCGGAGCAACTCGCTCTGCATGAAACTGTTGAAGGCAAGAACCGTCCCCGCCACTAATCCCGCCCCTCGGCTGTCGAGAAGGGATGAGACGAGAAAATAGGCGGCGAGGGCGGATGAGAAGAGGCCGAAAGCGGTCACCGCATTGAGGGCGAGAATGGCGTTGCCGGTGGCCAGATTGATAGGCAATCCCAGCACTGCCTCTGGCAGCAGGTGATCGCCGAAGGCCAGACTCTTCGGGTAAGGGTAGAAGTTGTTGGAATCGAACAATCCAAGGGGATCGAGGGGCAGCTGATGGCCCACCCAGGCCATGACCCAAGCCATGTGGAGGGGATCTCCCACGTCTGCGGCGACATGGGCGGGATCGGTCAGGATCGGGCCGCACCACAAGAAGGTGAGGACGAGGAAGAACGCTCCGGCGAGGAAAGGTGCGGGCCCAGCCCGGCCCTCCCGAGATCCTCCGGTCATAGGGCAGACTCTATTCTCGAGCGTTGCGGGTCGATGCCCCAATCGGCGTCCCAACCAGAAGCCTCATCCTGGCTCTCACCACGAGGAGGCCATTAGGACGGGGGGCCGATCAGCGAACCATGAGGCCGGCGGCCGTCGGTGGCTGCGGTGTTCCCTCGCCGGAGAGGGCTTTCTCGACCGCGAACTCCGCCATCTTCTCAACCGCCCAGGGAAAGTGCGCGTCTTTGAGCGCCCGGTAATCGAGATCGGGCGTGTAGTTGGTGAGATCAATGCCGTAGTAGCGGCCGTCCTTGTAGGCGAGCTCAATCGCGTTCATGTCGTAGCCGAGAGCTTTGTTGAAGCGCAGCGAGAGCTCTTCGGCTTCATCGCGAATTCGCGACGGAATCGCATCGTAATCCTGGTTGTATCCGCCCATGCCTCCGGGGCGGGGATCGTATTCGATGGCGCGGACGTGTTTGCGGCCAATGGTGGGAATGCGGATATAGATGTCCCAGGTCACGGCCTCCTGCAGCATCATGGTCTTCTGCCCGCTGGCCTGATAGTGGCGCATCAACTCGTCCATGTTGTGGATCTTGTTGACGTCCCTCCAGCCCCCGCCAAAGGCCGGTTTCATGAAGCAGGGGAAGCCCACGTAGTCCGCATACATCTGAAAATCAATGGGCCAGAGATTTCGCAGGCTCTCGTCGTTCACGTCCTCGACGTATTGAAAATTGGGAAGCACCATGGTCTTCGGTTCGGCGATGCCAAGCTTCTCCGCGATGGCGTAACCGAAGAACTTGTCGTCGGCGTTTCGCCAGAACGTATTGTTGATGGCGTAGGTGCCTTGAAGGGCCGCCATCTTCAGATAGACGGAGTAGTAGGGAATCTCATGGCCGATGCGGTCGAGCACCACCCGGTAGGGAACGGGCTCGTTGAGTTTGGTGCCGCCCAGGTGAATGTGCTCGGCGAAGACGCCGCGACCCATCGAATTGACCTTGCCGATGAAAGCGTCGGGAAACGAGTTTTCGCGGCCACGAAGAACACCGATTTTCATTGGAGGCTCCTTGAGTTAAGGATAAGAAGGGGATCATATCCGCCTACGCCATGGTATCGGCCAAGTTTCCTTGGCTCCCCGGGCTCGGCCAGTTTGAAAAATATTGGTGCGAGAATCTGGGTGTTCTATGCGGCCGGACTATTCGCTTATCGCTCGAATGATCGCCTCAACGCTCTGCCAGACCGGGGCCGAGTTTTCCTGCCCCTATGTCCAGGGTCGAGCGGCCCGTTTCTCGGGATTCGAGAGCGACCGGCCATTGCCGGAGGGGCTTTACGACTCGCTCATGCAGGTCAATTTCCGCCGCAACGGTTCCGTTGTTTATCGACCGGACTGCGAGGGTTGCTCCGACTGTCGCATGATCAGAATCCCCGTGGCTGAACTCGAGTTGAACCGCGCGCAGCGACGGTGCTTGAAACGGAATCAGGACGTCATCGTCGCACTCGAACCGGCGCAACCTACCGACGAGAAACATGGGCTCTACAAGAGGTATCTGGGAGCCCGTCACGCCTCGGACTCGCCCGACAAAGACGCCATGGACGGCTCCCGGGAAGAATTCGAGAGTTTCCTCTATTCGTCTTGCGTCACCACCGAAGACCTGGTTTTTCGAGATCAACTGGGAAAGCTCCTGGCCGTCTCCGTGGTGGACCGGGAGCCGAGATCCCTCTCGGCGGTCTATTGCTACTTTGATCCTCTGGAGTCGATCCGACGGTCGCTCGGAACACTCAACATCCTGACCTTGGTCGAAGAGGCGCAAAGGCGGGGGCTCGACTACGTCTATCTCGGCTACTGGCTGGGCGACTCAAGGAAGATGAATTACAAGTCGGCCTTCCGACCCTCCGAAGTCTGGAGTCCGATGCTCGGGTTCGCTTCGCCGCCCAAGCGCAGGTAACCGGCTCTGCCACCGACCGATTCCGGACCGTCAATGGCGACGCTCCGGCCAGCCGGGGTGTTGTTTCGTCTCAAACCTGAGGACTCCATGCGTTCACAATTTCTTCTATCGGGCCTCATCTCAGCCCTCGCCGTCCTGTCGCCGGCGGCCGAGCTCACCGGTCGCGTTCTAAGTGACGGAAAGGGCGTGGTGGGAGCGACGGTTCAGGCCCTGCCCTACGAAACGCCCCATGCTTTCGCCCTGAGAGAGGCCAAGGGCGAGGCTGCGCTCGCGCCTCTGGCCATTGCCACCACCTCAGCGGACGGCCGGTTCAAGCTGAGCGTGGCCATAGAGGCGCCGCCCTTCGTGGTGCGGGCGACGTTCGGCGGACTGGCCGCGCGGCTGGTGGAAGGAGTCTTCGAGAAAACGGACACCGCGGAGCTCGGCGAGATCTCTCTCGGCCCCGGTGAGACCGTTTCCGGTCGCGTGGTGGATGCCTCCTCAAACCCCGTCCCAGGAGCTCTGGTGCGGATCGGGCGAGACGGTGTTCCCACCACTACCACGAAGGAAGGGTTGTTCCGATTCGACGACATTGAGGGAAGGACCGGTCGAGCCTTCACCGCCCCGCCCCTGCTCAGCGTCCACGCCGCGGGCTTCGAGGTTCAAGCGGGGCCGGTGCGGTTTTCGGCTGCGCCGGTGACCATCAGATTGAAGCCATCGACAGCGCGCTTTCTGGGCACACTCAAAGACTGGAACGGAAGACCGGCGGCGGACGCGGTGGTCCGCATCGTCGGTAACGCGGTGACCCGCTGGGCTCGCGTTGATCCCCTTGGCCGGTTTGATATTCCGGGCTTTCCACCAAAGCAGGGGCGTCTCCAGGCCCTGGGAAAGGACGGATCCTCCCTCAACGTCGTCGTTCCCAAGGACGGCGCCTCGGCTCCCTTCGCAATGGGCCAAGGGGCGACGATCCAGGGACGAGTGACCCGCCTGGACGATGGAAAGTTCGTGCCCGGCGTGAAAGTGGTGGCGCGATCTGGCGCGACCACCGCGATGGGCCGCACCGGGGTCGACGGACGCTATCGGATCACCGGCCTTCCCCAAGACTCGTATCGCGTGAAATTCGATGAACCGCGCTTCGTGCTTCTGGACCGGCGCGCCATCGATCTCACCCCCGGCGAGTTGAAGACTCTCGACGTCGCCCTCACCGAAGCGGCGACCCTCGTCGGCCGGGTGAGCGACGAGCGGGGCCAGGCCGTGTCGGGGGCCCACGGGACTCTCGGCCCGGGTTCGGAATCGCGAATCGAGATGATGCTCAGAGGGGTTGGGCGTGACGGCGCGGACGGAGCGGACGGAGCGGCCTTTGTGTCCGGCCTCAATGGGACGTTCAAAGCGACCCGGCTCGCGCCCGGAACCAACCAGAAGCTGACGGTGACGCATCCCGATTTCGAGCGACGCGTGATTCCGGGTGTAGACCTCGCGGCGAGCGCGCCCAAACCGTTGTCCGTCGAGGTTGTTCTGTCGTCCGGCTTCGCGCTTTCTGGAATCGTAAGGGACAAGGAGGGCCAGCCCATCTCTGGAGCCGACGTATCCCTCAGTCGATCCGTGCGCCTTCAAAGCGGGGGGGGCGGCAGCATGTTTGCGTTCAACGCCATCGGAGGAGTCAGGCCGCAGGCGCAGACCGACTTCGAGGGGAAGTTCGGTTTCGCCGGACTATCGGCCGGCGACTACGACCTCACTATCTCAAAATCCGGTTTCACCCGGAGCGTTTCGAACGGTGTGAAGGCGGGTGAAGGCGCCTCTCCGTTGGCGGTGGTGTTGAACCCCGGCGCCTCGATTGGCGGACGCCTCATTCAGACAAACGGTCAGCCGGTGACCGGCTATTCGGTGAGCGCTCGTCCTTCGACCACGGAAGCGACCACGGAAGCGAGCGCCGGGATGATGATGATGGGCGGGCGGGGGACGACGGCGCAGGTTGACCCCGACGGCTGCTTTCTCATCGATGGGCTGACCCCCGCGACGGCGTATGACTTGAGCCTCTTCGGCCAGGGAGAGTTCCGGGGCGACGCGAAGAAGAAGAGCGTCGTGGCCCCCGCCTCCGATGTCGAGATTGAAGTGGCGACGCGCGGGCGCATCGCGGGCCGGGTGGTGGACGCCGCCACGAGCACGCCCGTCACGGACTTCGAGGCGAGCTATGCCCCGGGGCGCACCGGCGGCATGCGCATCGTGATGCGAAGCGGTCCCGGCGACGGGGATCGACGCACGCCCTTCTCGTCATCCGAGGGAGCTTTCGCTTTTGAGGATGTCCCGCCTGGAAACTGGGACGTGACGGTGTGGGCCAAGACGTATCAGGAGGCGCGCACCGGCGGCATCGCAGTCCTGCCCGGCGAAACCAAGACGGTGGAGGTGAAGGCATCACGCGGGCTGGTCATCCGAGGCCGCGTGGTGGATGCCAAAGGGGGCAGAGGGGTTCAGGACGCGAGTGTGAGCGCGCGCGATGCGGGCGGAGGAGGCGGTGGAGCGTTCGTGTTCGACGCGGGGCGTTTCGGCGGAGGCGGCGTCATCACGGACGCTGACGGCCGTTTTGAGATCGTCGACCAGGGCCCAGGCGTCTATCAACTGACCGCGCAGCACCCCCTGTACTCCGAGGGAACGGCCCGGGCCACGCTGGAGGACAAGGACGCGGTGGCGGAGATTCCTCTCGTGGCCGGCAGCGCCATCGCCGGCCTGGTCACCTCGTCCCAGGGGGCGCCGCTTGCCGGAGCCGAAGTGTCGTTGCAAAACTCGGGTGGCGGGGGCGGCATGCGTTTCGGCATGGACGGCCAGACCTCTCTGACCGACGGGGGGGGACGCTTCCGTTTCGACCATCTGGCTCCGTCGCGTTACAAGCTGAGCGCCACTCTCCGGACCGAAACCAGCGCGAGCATCGACATCCCTCTAATCGCCGGAGACGTCCGTGAAGACATTCGTCTCACCCTCGACGCGGGCGCCACCGTTCGCGGAGTGGTGAGCGGCTTGAAAGAGAACGAGCGGGGCGGGGTCGAGGTGTGGGCTCAGGGGTCCTCGGACTATTTCTCCAATACCCGAACAAACGCGGACGGGTCGTTCGAGTTCTCAGGCGTGCCCAAAGGGACGCTCTTGCTGCGGGCCACCGCTGGAGACATGGTCTTCGGCTCCAGCCGCACCGCAATCAAGGAGCTGACCCTCGCTGATGGACAGACGGAGATCTCGACCGAGATCGTGTTCGACGATGGTCTTTCCATATCCGGCACGGTCCTGCGACGGGGCGTGCCGGTTGGCGGCGCACGCGTGTCCGCCTTAACGGGCGGCGGGCGACAAGCGAGCGCCACCGCGGACGAAAATGGATCATTCCGGATCTCCGGTCTTGAGGCCGGCCGGGTGGGCGTGGTGGCGTTCGCGGAAAACTTCGAATCTCAGGTGAGCCAGGTGGTCGAACTCAAGGCCGACACTTCGATCGAGTTGGTGATTCCGACCGCGAAACTGGCGGGCGGTGTCTTCGATGCCTCTACCGGTCTTCCCCTCGAGTCGTCGGTCGAAGTTGTGAGAGTGGCGACATCGACCGGTTCGCCGCGGTCCCGGCTCAACGTCACGACCGACTCATCCGGTCGATTCGGCTTCGACGATCTCGAGCCCGTCGACTATCGAATCACCGCAAGGCGTTCGGGATACGAGTCGGTGACGAGCACACTCCAACCCACCGAGGCCGGCGTGGATCTGCGCCTGGAGCTGAAGCGTGGGGCTGGCCTCGCCATCGAGGCGAAAGATGGCCAGATGGGATTTGGACTCAGGGGTCTTTTCGTTCGCGTCCAGGGAGGGGCGACGGACGCCTTCGCCGGTTTGGTGACGCTCGATGGCGAAGGCCGCGGCGAAATCCCGGGCATTCCCCCCGGGAGCTATACCGTCCTCGCCCAGGCCACAGGCTACGCCCCGGTTATGGTTCAAAACGTGCAGGCCCCGTCTACAACCCTGCGCCTCAGCCTCAGTCCGGGCGGGGCGGTCGAGTTCAGAA
>JAENWE010000169.1 GCA_016650185.1 Vicinamibacteria bacterium
CCAACAACACCTGGCGTCGTTCCCCATGCTTGAGGTATGCAGGACTGCAACTGGCATGCCGCCGGCGCCCATATCCACGAATGCATTGATGCCCTCGGGTGAGTACCTTCCATCCTCCGTAATTCTCCTCACAAGCGCAGACTCCAGCAAGACTTGGACGAGCGGTGTCTCGGCGACTGACGTAGTTGGCATCATGAACATCTCGGACTGCCGTTTACTCTGCGCGCTCACCACCGACACCAACGCGGTGACAGCGGTCGCAATCACCAACACCCGAGCGTTTCGCATCTTGCCTCCTAACTCCGTGAGGCGAACATACCACCTGAGACGAGACTCTCGTGCCGCTAAGCCGCAGGCTCGCGCGGTCGCTCCCGCGCGGCTCCGGGACCTTGAGCGTGCCCCTACGCGACGCGCTTCTTCAGCACCAGCTTCGACATCGACGGCTTCGACTTGTAGATCGGCATCTTGACGATCTGCTTGAAGACCGGCGGCTTGGGTGGTTCGAGACCCGTCTCTGCCTTGCAGTTCTTCAGGATTTCGGCGAGCGGGGGGCCCATGTCGAACGGCTTCGCCGGACCGCGCTTGCTCGCGATGTCGGCGCGCAGCTTCTTTGTGGCTTCCTCATCCACCACGAACTTCGCGTCGAGGACGACACCGTACTCGTCCCGCGCCTTCTCGGGCGACACGAGACGGAAGCGAACGTCCTTCTGCACGCGCGCGGTCTCGCGGGTGAGCGGATCGCCGTAGCCGCCCGCTCCCCAGGTCTGATAGAACAACTCGTCGCCGGGGAAGACCTTCACGTGGTCGCACTTCGAAGCCACGTACTCGATTGAGCCATCGACCTTCTTCAGCCACTTCTTGCCGCGCATGGCCTTCGAGCCGCCGTTGACGCCCCACTGATACGTGAGCCAGCGATCGTCGTGGATCGAGACTTCACCTTCCGCGAGGAAGTGATAGACCTTCAACAGGCCGTTGCCGCCGCGGTGATAGCCGGCGCCACCTGAGTCGATCACCGACGTGTACGCCTCGACGCGCATGGGGTAGTACGTCTCCATGAGCTCGGCCGGCTGGTTGGTGAAGAGAGGCCACATGGCGTGACCGTCCATGCCGTCCGCGAAGGGCCGCGCGGGAATGCCGCCGAAGCCGATCTCGAAAGCGTTGAACCACTTTCCATCCGCATCGTAACCGGAATAGATCATGTGCGGCGACGATCCCCAGCCAGCGCCGGTGAGGAACTGCGGGGCCTTCTTGCACAGCGCACCGCCCAGGATGTCGAACTGACGTCCGAGGAGGTGCGTGCGGCAGGAGAGGGCGGCCGGGTGATGCGGCTTGAGCAGCGTGCCCTCGGGGATGTGGATGTCGACGAGCGGGTAGAACCCATCGTTGAAGAGGATCCACGGGTCGTGGGTCATGATCAGGTAGACGCCGATGAACATCTTCAGGAGATGCTCATTGAGGTAGTAGTTGATCGGGCCTTCCGACTGCGGGTCGGTGCCGGTGTAGTCGAAGTAGGCCTTGTCGCCCTTGCGCCAGATCGTGACCTTCACCTTGTACGGTCCAAACCCTCTGCCGTCGTCGTCCACGTAATCCTCGAAGTCCTGCGGCTCTTCGGGGATGACCTGGGAGATGAGCGACTTCATGGCGTTGTACGTGCGCTGCATCAACGCCTGCGTGCCCGCGAGGTACGTGTCGGTGCCGAAGCGCCGACAGAGATCGCGGATGCGCTGCGCTCCGGTGCGGCACGCGGCCACCAGCGCCATCAGGTCGGCGCGGTTCATCTCCGGCTGGCGGACGTTCGCGAGGATGATGTTCAGAGCGACATCGTTCAGTATGCCGCCTTCGTACAGCTTGAAGGGCGGGATGCGCAGCGCCTCGCCGAAGATCGTGGTGGCGTCGGTGGGAAGGGACGAGGGCACCGGACCACCGGTGTCATTTTGATGACCGAACATCGATGTCCATCCGACCAGCCGTCCCTTGTAGTGGATCGGCATCTGGATCAGCCAGTCGTTCAAGTGGCTGATCGTGCCTCCGCACATGTACGGGTCGTTGGTGAAAATGACGTCGCCGTCATCGATCGGATCGGGGAAGTGCTTGTAGAGGTCTCCCAGCCACGACCCGAACTGACCGACCAGCATCCGGCCTTCGGGGTCGGCGATGATGGGGAACTCATCATGCTGTTCACGAATCGATGGGGACACCGACGTGCGGAAAAGCGTCGCGTCCATCTCGAAGCGCGCGTTCTTGAGCGCGTTCTCGATGACGTCCATGGTGATCGGGTCGATCTTGACCTTCTTCGAGGACTTGGCCGCGGACTTGGGAGCCTTCTTTGCTTTCTTCATTGCTTTAGCCATTTGATTTCGAAGCCTCCTACTTTCCAGCCGGGTAGATGAGGATGTTGGCGTACTCGTCCACCACACCCTTGTGTTTGGGATGAATGAGCGTGGTCGAGTCTTCTTCGAGCACGATGGCCGGGCCCTTCACCACGTGGCCGGGCGAGAGCTTGGCCCGGTCGTAGACCTTGGTTTCGAGCCAGGAGCCATCGAAATAGACCTTGTGGGAACCGCTGACCGCGCTCTTCGGATCGGGTTTGCCCTTCTTCTTCCTGGCCAGCTTGATCCGCTTCGTCTTGCCGATGCCGATGGCGCGGAGGTTGACGATCTCGACTTCCACGTCCATATTGAATTGATACAGCCGCTGGTGGGTTCGGTGGAACTCATTGACCAGCGGAGAAAAGCCCTTCAGGAGCTTCTCGGGGTTGACCACGATGGGCAGCTCGTAGCCCTGCCGGTAATAGCGAACGTCGGCTTCGTAGCGAATGTGCTGAGCCTTGCCCGTGATGCCTTCGGAGGTGAGCCAGAGGGACGCCTTCTTGCCAAGTTCGCTTATGGCCTCGACTACGTCTTCCGGCGTGGTCTTGTCGACGGTGAACGTGAATGTACGGGTGAACTCATTACGGTACTCGGAGGAGACGTCGCCGAGGGCGCACAGGACGCCGGGCGCCGGAGGAACGATGACCGGCCACGAGCCCATGATGGCGCCGAGGGCGTTTCCATGGAGCGGCCCGGCGCCACCGAAGGCGACGAGAGCGAAGTCGCGCGGGTCGTGACCGCGCTCGACCGAGACCAGTCGCAAGGCGCCGCACATCGACTCGTTGACGATCTTGATGATGCCCTGGGCGGCCTCATAGACATCGAGCCCGATGGCGTCGCCCACCGTTCGCACCGCCGCTTCGGCCTTCTCGATGTCGAGCTTCATCTTGCCGCCTAAGAGCTGAGGCGGCAGGTGTCCGAGGACCACGTTCGCGTCGGTGACGGTTGGCGCGGTCCCGCCCTTTCCGTAGCAGGCCGGGCCCGGATCGGCGCCCGCCGACATCGGCCCGATGCGGAGGGCCTTGGTGAGAGCGGGGACGTGAGCGATCGAACCGCCGCCCGCGCCGATGGTGCGCACGTCGACGGAGGCCACCTTGATGGGTAAAACCGTGTTCTGCGAGGCGAACGTGGCGATGTTCGTCTCGCGGCCGATCGAGGCCTCACCCTGGTTGAGCGACACGTCGGTGGACGTGCCGCCCATATCGAAGGTCATGACATTCGGGAAGCCGCACTTGTTGGCTATGAACAAGGCCCCGGTGACGCCGCCCGAAGGTCCGGACATCAGCAGGTTGACCGGCTTGTCTTCGGCCGCGGCCACCGACATGAGACCGCCGTCGGAGCGCAGGACGTTGAGAATCGCCTTGAGCTTGGCGCTCTTGAGCTTGCTCTCCAGATTGTGCAGATATCGGCTGACGTTCGGACGGATGTACGAGTTCAAAACCGCCGTCTCGGCGCGTTCGTACTCGCGGAACTGAGGCAGCACGTCGTAGGAGCAGGTGACCGGCAGTCTGGGCGCCACCTCCTTCGCGATGTCGCGGATCCTGTACTCGTGGGCTGGATTCGCGAACGAGTTGATGAGGCTGATGGTGAGCGATTCGACGCCTCGCTCGGCCAGGCCCTGGATCTTCGCCCGGATGTCGGCCTCGTCGAGGTCGCGCACGGTGCGGCCGCGGGCGTCCATCCGCTCGTGCGCTTCGACCGTGTCTTCCAGGCTCGCGCGCGGATCTGGCTTCATCATGATCATCCAGCCGGCCAGGGGCCCCGGGGTCTGCCCTCGGGCGAGGTGGAGAATCTGCTCGAAACCGATGGTGGTGATGAGTCCCACCCGGCCGCCCTTGCCTTCCAGGACCGCATTCGTGCCTACCGTCGTCCCGTGAATGATCGAGTCGATGGCGTCCCTGCTGATACCCGCCCGCTCGCAGACCTGATTGATGCCCGCCAGAACGCCGATCGATTGATCGGCGGGGGTGGAGGGCGTCTTGGCGCGCCAGATCCGGCCGGTCTCTTCGTGGAACAGGAGCAGGTCGGTGAAGGTGCCGCCGACGTCTATGCCGAGTCTGTAACCCATGGACGAGTACCTCTTTCTGTGTCTTTGAAGTGTGTGGTTCGGGGCGAAGGGGAGATGAGAGCGAAACGGTCAGGAAACGCGAGCCAGCTCGGCCCGGGCGAAGAGTTCTCGGGCGGTGCCGACCCGGAGAATGTAGGAAGGAAGCGGCCGGCCCAGGAACTGCTGAACCAGACGTGACGCCTCTCGGACCTTCTCGAGATCGACGCCGGTTGGGATACCCATTTCTTCGAAGAGATTCACGATGTCTTCAGTGGCGACGTTGCCGGTGGCTCCCGGAAAGACCGGGCATCCACCCAGTCCGCCCAAGCCCGCGTCGAAGGTGTCGACTCCTGCCTGAAATCCGGCGAGAACGTTGGCGAGGCCAAGGCCGCGGGTGTTGTGCAGGTGGAGCGAGAGAGGCATCGTCGGGAGGGTGGCCCTGATTCGAGAGACCAGGCGCGTGACTTGCGCAGGATTTCCGGAGCCGATCGAGTCGGCGAGCGAGAGTCGCGAGATCCCGAAGGCCGAAACCGCCTGGGCCACCCGTTCAACCTGCTCCTCCGGCACCAGGCCCTCGATCGGGCAGCCGAACGAGCATCCGATCACGACCTCGAGCGGACGTTCCGCGCCTTGGGCGGCCGCGGCAATCTCCTCGCAGGCGACGATCGATTCGTCGACGGAGAGGCCGACGTTCCGGCGGTTGAAACTCTCCGAGGCCACGATGACGAGCTCCACCGCATCGGCGCCGCTGTCGAGCGCGGCCTGGGCGCCTCTGAGGTTGGGCACGAGCGCCTTGTAGATCGTCCCCGCCCGGCGTGTGATCCGGCTCATCACCTCGGCCGCATCCGACATCTGCGGAACGACCTTCGGGCTCACGAACGACGTCGCCTCGATACTGCGGAGCCCCGCCTCCGAGAGCAGGTCAACGACCCGGACCTTCAGATCCGTGGGGATGAACGCCTTCTCCATCTGGAAGCCGTCCCTCGGTCCCACTTCGACGATGGTCACGGATTGTGCGGTCATGATGCGGAGTGAAGACCCCTTCCATGGACAGGACGCAGCTTGTCCTATGTTTATAACAATAGATGTTTGATCCGAGGAGGCCCCCTTGTCAAGTTGGGGGGCGGGGGACGCCCAAAGTCGTCGCCTAAACTCATCGAATGAGCGAAACCATCTTCAGCAAGATCATCCGCGGCGAGATCCCCTGCCATCGGGTCTACGAGGACGAGGCCGTTCTCGCCTTCCTCGACTTGAACCCTCTGGCTTCCGGGCACACCTTGGTGATTCCCAAGGAGGCGGTGGCGACCCTCGACCAGCTGTCGGACGAGTCGTCGGCGGCGATTGGCCGGGTGCTCCCGAGGCTGGCCCGGGCGGTGATGGCCGCCACCGGGGCCACGGCCTACAACGTTCTTCAGAACAATGGCCTGATGGCGCATCAAGCCGTGTTTCATGTCCATTTTCACATCATCCCCAAGTTCGAAGGGAGGGGGCTGGGAATCGTCTGGCAGCCCATTGAGGTCCTGCCGGCCGACCTGATCGCGCTCTGCGAGAAGATCGCAAAGCAGGCGGCCGAAGGGACTGGGAAGAGCCACGGCCTATAATCGTCGCCCCCTATGACCGAGAACCTTCGCGCAAAGAAAATACGCGTCGTCGTCGCGAAACCCGGTCTCGACGGACACGACCGGGGCGCCAAGGTCGTGGCCCGTGCTTTGCGTGACGCCGGCATGGAGGTGGTCTACACCGGACTGCGCCAGACTCCCGAGCAGATCGTGAGCGCCGCCGCGCAGGAGGACGCCGACATCATCGGCCTCTCCATCCTTTCCGGAGCCCACCTGCCGATCTGCGAGAAAATCGTCGCGCTTCTGAAGGACAAAGGGATGGAGAGCACTCGGCTCTTCGTCGGCGGGATCATTCCCACCCAGGATATCGAGAGGCTGCACCAGATGGGTGTTGCGGAGGTGTTTCTGCCCGGCGCTTCGCTCAAAGACATCGTGGAGCGCGTCGAACGCACGCTGAGCGCAAACTGAGGTGTCCATGAAAGCCACGAAATCGACGTTGGCCATCCTCGCGGCGGCGCTTTTGGGAGCGGCGCCCCAAGCGCTCGCTCAGTGGGAGACCGTGGTTCCAGGCGGCGACACGATCTGCTCCGATGGTTCGCCCTATCGGTTCTTCGTTCATCGGGGGGACCCTTCGCGGCTTCTGATCGAGTTCGAAGGCGGTGGCGCCTGCTGGAACGGTGAAACCTGCGAACAGGACGTTTACAACAGGGTCGTCGCTACCGACCCCGAGACGGCGCGGCAGACCGGCCAGCTTCAAGGCATCTACGACCGAACGAATGCCGAGAATCCGCTCAAGGACTTCACCCACGTCTACATTCCCTACTGCACCGGCGATCTGCATTGGGGCAACGCCGCCACCACCTACACCGGGTTTGCCGGCAACGCCTACGTGATCCAGCACAAGGGCGCCGTCAACGCGACCACCGCGCTCAACTGGGCCGGGGCCAACGTGCCTGCCCCGGCCGAGGTCGTGGTGGCCGGGTGCAGCGCGGGGGGCTACGGCGCCGCGCTATGGTCGGCGAAGATCGCCCGCGCCTACCCGGGCGCGCGGATGGTGGAGCTTGCGGACTCGGCGGCCGGCGTGGTGCCGGAGGGATTTTTCGCCACGCCTTTCGCGAGCTGGAACGTCAAAGACGCCTGGCCCGATTTCATCCCCGATCTTGCGCTCGATCGGGTGGATCCGGCCTCGCTCACTCTCCCCAAGCTCTACACCTCGGTCGCCGGTTTCTATCCGACCGCGTCGCTCTCGCAGTTCAACACCCGGACGGATTCGGTGCAGATCTTCTTTTACGTTCTCTCCAAAGGCTCCATCCTCCCCGGCGATATCAGCGACTGGTCGGCGAAGATGGTCGCGAACGTGGACGAGATCACCGCTCAGAGTCCGAACTTTCGCGCTTACCTCGCGCCCGGAACCGAGCACTGCGTCATCAACCGCCCGTCTTTCTACACGCAGAGCGTCTCAGGGAAGAAGTTTTCCGACTGGGTGAGGACTCTTCTGGCCGGGGGGGATCCGGGCCAGGTCCGCTAGCTAGAATCGTCCGCTCAGAGATCAGGAAAGGTCCGCAGTGGTCAAACACAAGACGTCCAAGCTGTTCGTTCTCGATCATCGCGAACTCGCGTTCCTCCAGAAAGTCTCCCGCGCCGAGTACCAGTTCATCACGGCCGAGGAGCAACTCGCTCGCCAGCTCCTGCGGGACAAGCTGAACGAAGTGGTGCTGAACCCCAACGAAAACAGGATCTCCGTGAATCTCACCGCCGATGAGTTGACCTTTCTCGGCCTCATCGTCAGGGGCAACCCCTCGTTCGTGACCCACCCCGAGCGAGATGCCAGAAGCGCTCTGCAGGCCAGGCTTGAGGCCGCGGTCAAAGAGGCGCCGGAAAAGTAGCGCTCCTCTCAGCTGCTCTCCGTCCGGCCCAGAATCTGGTCGGCATAGTCGATGACCTGGCGGACATACTGACGCTTCTCCAGGTAGCTGCCGGGGAAGAAGCTGCGCTTGAACCCGTAGATCAGGGAGTCGCGGACTTCGCGGGCGGTGAGGTCGAAGGCTTCGACCGCGCGGCCGATCTCCCGCGAGACCGTGGTGTTCGACACCAGGCGGTTGTCCGTGCAGAACGTGGTTGAGAGTTTCCGATTCCGCATCTGAGCGAAGGGATGCTTCGACAGATCGGCCGCGAGTTCGGGCACGGTCTGCTGGTTTGAAGTCAGGCACACCTCGAGGGTGATGCGCTTGTCGGCCACGAACTGGACCAGCGATTCGACATAGGCTTTCTTGTTGGGGATAGGAGCCTGAATCTTGTCCTCGTTGAAGAGCCACGTCCCGTGACCGATACGATCGGCGTGAAGGTCGCCGATCGCCTGGAAAATCGATTCCGGGCCGTAGTCTTCGCCGGCGTGCACGGTCTTGCCCAGGAACGCCTCATGGGCGATCTGATAGGCGTGCTTGTGGTCGCCCGCCGGATACCCTTTTTCCTGGCCCGCCAGATCGATGCCGACCACGAGGCAGCCCTCGTCGCGCAGACGCTCCGCCGCGCGCGCCACTTCGACACTTGCGGTCGAATAGAGTTCGTACCGATCGGCCTCGGGCATGGCGTCGAAGAGTCTCTTGAACCCCTGCGACCAGGTCGCCTCGAAGTAGCGCATGGCGCACAGGATGATCCCGGCCACGAACCGCGGCTCGGACCCGCTCGTCACCGCCTCCTGGGCGTTGAACTCCCTGGCCGCCCGACGGAGCCCGCGGTCCACGGCGTTCACGACATCCGACATGGTGAGGCCATCGCGCACCGAGAGCTGGGGCGCAAACCGCACTTCGACATAGCGAACGCCCTCAGCCTGATTGTCGAGGCAGAACTCATAGGCGATGCGTTCGATGGCCTCGGCGTCGCTCATGACCGCCGTGGTGTAGAGGAATCCCTCCAGATACTCGGGCAGATTCTTGTAGGTGTCCTTGAAGACCAGCTCACGAAGTCCCTCGACCGTATGGGACGGCAGCTTCACGCCGCGCTCGCGGGCGAGTTCGATCAGGGTGGGGATGCGGAGCGAGCCGTCCAGATGGACGTGCAGGTCGGTCTTGGGCAGTTTCTGGATGATTTCGGGTGTGAGTTCGGTCAAGGGTCTCCTTAGGCGCTAGGGCCGCCAACGAAAAGTATAGTGAACGCACTCATGAATCGCCGTCTTGGTCTTGCGCTGATGGCGCTTTCTCTGGTCGCCGCGGATCTGGTCCGCCCTTCGTTGCCGCCGGGAATTCCCATTTTCCAGTTGGCGCTGGCCCTTCTGGCCGTGGCTCTCGGGTGGCGATGGTTTCTCCGCGACCTGCGGGTCGAAGGCGAGAGATGGTGTCTGCTCGCCCTTGTCCTCCTGTACGCCGTCCTCTACCTCCAGCATTCGCGGTCTCTCGACGCGGACGGCGTCCACTACTTCGCTTACGCACGTTCGCTGATCGGGGATCGCGATCTGGCTCTTGGCAACGACTATGCCCTGCTTGGCCAGGAGATGCACGTGAAGAACGTGCTCCCCATCGGCGCCCCTCTGGTCTGGGGACTCCTGCTGGTCCCGCTCTACCTCTTGTTGTCTTTTCTGGGCCTGGGACTGGGCTTCACGGTCACGGGGGCCGAGCCCGCGTTTGTCGCGGCCGCATGCCTGACCTCCATCGTTTTCGGCTGCGCGGGTCTTTGTCTCCTCTACCTCGAACTTCGCGACCGCAGCGGACCGAAGGCGGCCGTTCTCGCCGTGCTCCTGATCTGGTTCGGCTCTCCTCTGCGTTTTTACATGCGCGTCCTGCCGAGCTTCGCCCATGCCATCGAGTTTTTCGCCGGCGTCCTCGTCCTGGTGGCTTCGAGGCGTTTGCGCGAGATCGGGGGAGGGAGGGCGGCGGTGAAGGCGGGCCTCGCCTGCGGTCTTGTTTACCTCGTCCGATCGCAGGATGGTCTGCTTCTCCTGGTTCCGGCCATCTTTGTGTTCGAGGCCTGGCTCAGCCACCACAGGTTCAGCCGCATGGTGAGAGAAGGGGCGCTGGTCCTGGCCGGCTTTCTCGGCCTGGCTTGGATCCAAAGCGCGGTGTGGTGGTCAATGTTCGGCACCCCGTTGCTGGTGCCTCACAAAGTCCTTCACGGGGAAGCGTTCCTGGCGTCGTCCGCGCCCAAGATGCTTGAGATGCTCTTCTCCGACCGCGGGGGCCTGTTTTCGACGTACCCCATCACCCTCGTGGCTGTCCTCGGCCTTCCCTTCGTCCTCAAGCGAAACCGGGCGTGGGTCATTGCCGCGATCATCGTGCTGGTCCTGCAGTGGCGGTTGAACGCTTCCATCTTCGACTGGTATCAGGTCCGAAGGTTCACCGGCACCATCCCCCTGATCGCGCTCGGGCTCTTGGCGATCACTCCCGCGATCGCGCGCGCCGGGGTTCCGGTCGCCGTCCTGCTTCTGCTCTTGGTCCATCAGTACGATGTCGCCATTGATGCTCTGCGACCGCTTCCGGGCGCGCCGGTGCCGGTTCGGGCGGCCCTCCAGGAGACAGCGGATTCGGTGGCCGAAGTCGCCTATCAGGGTCTGGGGATCGTCTCACCCAGGATGGCCGTGGGCTTCATCGAGGGATACACGGGCTCCCCACTGCTGCTGACGGGGCGTTCCGATCTCGACCTCGGCCGGTCCGATTGGTGGCTGCGTCTTCCCAAACGAGCCCGGCGATTCTCTGATGTGGAGACGGAGGATGGATCGCTTTGTCGCTTCGTGGACGGCCGGGAAGCGAGGCTGTGGCTGCCCTTGCGCGGAAGCGGCGAACTGCGTATCTCTTTCGAGATCAAGGCGATGGAAACCGAGTCCCCTCAGAAGTTCGAGGTGGTGGTGAACGGTCGTTCACTCGGAGAGAAGGAAATTGCGCCGGCCTGGCAGACCGTTCGTTTCGTCCTGCCGGAGACGGTGTGGCATGAGGGAGAGAACGAGATCGTTCTGAAATTTGAACAAGCACCCCATTTCTTCCAGCTCCGCGGCTATGGAGCCCGGGCCTATCGGGCAGCCGCTCTCAGGATGATCACCTTCCATCGGGAGGATTGACCTCTCCCTGCCCTGGACCCCCGTTTCGATTTCCTTGGGAACTTCGGGCCGGTTTGGAACGTCTCCTGAATTAGACGCCTTCCTCTCTCTCATTTCAGGAGACTCCCCATGCGCCCTGCCCCTGTGGTCCTAGCCACCTTGTTCCTTGCCGCAAACGTCGCCTCGGCGGACGTGACCCGCACCCTTCGGGCCGAACTTTCGGCCGACGCCACCCGGCCCTTCCGAGTGGAGAACCTGGCCGGGCGCATGGTGGTCCGCCAGGGAACGAGCTCGAGAGTCGTGGTGACGGCCACCGTGCACGGCGATGATCAGAAGACCGCCGATCTCCTCCGCCTTGAGGAGGTTCGTGACGGGAAGACGGGTTTGCCCACGCTCCGGGTGCAATATCCCCTGAGCCAACACACGTCGTACCGCTATGGCCGGGACCAAGGCGGTGGCGGTTTCTTCGAGAGCCTGTTCTCCGGGAGGAGCAATGTGACGTATGACGGTACGCGCGTTTCGGTCAGCGGATCCCGCGGCCTGGCCCTTTACGCTGACCTGGTCGTGGAGATTCCTCGCGGCGCCTCGGGGACCTTCAAAAACGCGGTGGGGAAGATCGAAGGGGCCGACGTGGATGGCACGCTCAAGTTCGACTCCAGCTCCGGCGACATCTCTTTGCGGAATTTCCGGGGCGAGGTGACGGCGGACACCGGTTCAGGCGACGTGAACGCGACCGACGGCAAGGGGACATTCAAGTGCGATACGGGAAGCGGAGACTGCACCTTGAAGGCGTTCTCCGGAGAGATGATCGACCTTGACACCGGCTCTGGAGACATCAACGTGACGGATTCGACCGCGCGCAGGGTGAAGGCGGATACGGGCTCTGGCTCCATCCTGCTGGAGGTTGACGGCAGTGAGGAGATTTCCGCCGACACCGGAAGCGGGGATGTGTCGGTGGAGGCGTCGGGTTCCAGACTGTCCCGCATCAAGGCCGACACCGGGAGCGGTGATGTCGAGCTCAAGCTGCCGCGCGCCGTTGGCTTCGAGATGCACGCCGACGTGGGCAGTGGCGATGTGTCCAGCAACTTCGACGACGCCACCGCCATCATGCAGCGTCGCAAGGTCCGGGGCTTTCGACGGGGCGATCTGCAGGTGAAGATCGACGTCGACACCGGCAGCGGCGACGTCAGCGTCGGACCCGGTCGCTAGCTCGGGGGTCGCTCAAGATCGTCACCGCGCCGTTCTTTTTTGCCTCCAAACGGGCTCCGGATCAGGCGGCCGCGCCGACCTCGGCTGGCGGAAGAGTCCAAGGTCATTTCGATCATGGGCCTTGCTTGGCGCTCCGATCTATTCGCGGTGGTGGCGGCGCGCTAACCGGGTCCAAAGATCCATCGCCCCGATGGCGGTGAAGGTCAGGAGCAACGGCTCGATCATGAATCGATGCCGGCCCTGGACGTAGAACACACTCTGCAGGACG
>JAENWE010000170.1 GCA_016650185.1 Vicinamibacteria bacterium
CCGATCTGGATCCCGGGACGATCCTCTGGTCGCGCGACGGGACGTCGATTCTGTTCACCGCCACGGTCGGGGTCGAGGGTCGGCTGTTTTCCGTGCCGGCAATGGGCGGAACACCTCGCGAATTGATCCGAGGGGCCTTCATGGTCGGCGCCCCGGCTCTCGCCCCAAATGCCGCCCAGCTCATCTACCTCAGGCAGGATCCGCTCTCGCCCAACGATGTCTACTTGCAGAACGTGGACGCCTCGTCCGCGCCGCTGGGAGCGCCGGCAAAACGCCTCACCACCTTGAACCCGAGCCTTGGCGACTACTCGTTATCCATGACGGAAGTGGTGCGTTGGAAGGCCCGGGACGGCCGTCAGATCGAGGGCTTGCTGCATCGACCCAAAGGCTCCAGCGGCAAGAAGCTTCCTTTGGTGGTCCACGTTCACGGAGGTCCCTCCGGCGCCTACACGATGTCCTTTCCCGTCTCGATGAACAACTACCATCACATCCTCACCGGCCGAGGATATGCGGTGCTTCAGCCGAATTTCCGCGGCAGCACCGGTTACGGCGATGCGTTCCAACGCCTGAACGTGAAGGATTGGGGGAAGGGCGATTTCCAGGACATCATGAGCGGCGTGGATCACCTGGTCGAGCAAGGCATCGCCGATCCGGACCGGATGGCCCTTCACGGTTGGAGCTACGGCGGCTACATGTGCGCCTGGTCCATCACCCAGACCACGCGCTTCAAGGCGGCGAGCTGCGGCGCCGCCCTCACGAACCTGGTCAGCATGTATGGCACCAACGACATACCCTCAACCCTGGACGACTACTTCGGCGGCGCGCCCTACGCGGACATGGACGGCTACTGGCAGGCCTCGGCCATGGCTCACGTGAGAAGGGTCAAGACCCCGACTCTCATCCTGCACGGCCAGGCGGATGAGAGGGTTCCCCTCGGCCAGGGCCAGGAACTGTATCTGGCGCTAAGAAAGCTCCGAGTTCCAGTCGAGTTCGTGACCTATCCGCGCGAGCCGCACGGCTTCCGCGAACCCAATCATCAGATCGACAAGATCGAAAGAGAACTCGCCTGGTTCGAGAAGTGGGGTGTGAAATGAGGGCTCTCGTCCTCATCGGTTTCTCCGTTTTTCCCGCGCTCGCCGGGGCCGACACCCGCGTTCCCGGAATCGACGACCTGGTGGCCTTGAAGCGCGTTTCCCAGCCCGCCATCTCCCCGGACGGGGCGAGGGTCGCCTGGGTTGTGCGCAAGGCCAACTGGGACGACAACGCCTTCGAGAACGAAATCTGGCTGGGCGAGGTCCAGAGCGGGAACGCCCGTCCGTTCACTCAAGCCAAGAAATCATCGGACGCTCCGGCCTTCTCACCCGACGGTTCCTGGCTCGCCTTCTTGTCTGACCGCGACGGGAAACGACAGATCTATCTGATGAATCTCTCGGGTGGGGAGTCACGAAAGCTCACGTCGGGCGAGGAAGGCGTCACCCGTTTCGCCTACTCGCATGATGGAAAGCGTATCGCGTTCCTGGCCCCCGACCCGAAGACGGAGGCGATGAAGGAGCGGGAGAAACTCTATGGCGAGGTCGTCATCGAGGACGAAGCCACCAATCCGAGGCACCTTCACGTCATCGACCTGGAAACAAACGCGGTCCGGCGGCTGACCACGGGCACGTTCGTGGCGGGCGATTTCGACTGGTCACCCGACGACAAGGAGATCGCCTTCGACTTCACGGAAAGCTCGGACCCGTCGTTCGGCGTGACCTCAAATATTTCCGTGGTCGACGTAGAAACGGCGACGGTTCGGCCTCTTGTCACCCAGGAGGGTCCGGATTCCTCTCCTCGCTATTCTCCCGACGGCCGACAGATCGCGTTCACCACGGCGATGCTCGATGTGGCGTCTTTCTACTACAAGAACGCCACCGTGGCGACCATCTCGTCGAAGGGAGATCGCTCCATCCGGTTGATCCTTCAGGGATTCGACGAAGATCCCCAACTGCTCGCCTGGACGAAAGCCGGGATCTTCCTTTCCGCCAATCAGAAGACCGAGTCCGCTCTGATCCACCTCGACCCGGTCACGAAGACCGCCACGCGCGTCGCCCTGGAGCAACCGGTGGCCAGCAATTTTTCGTTCAGCGCCGGCGGAGTGGACGTGGCTTTCGTCGGTAGCTCGGCCCGCACCTATCCCGAGGTTTTCGCGGGGTCAACGAAGGGAGGCGCGGCCAGAAAGCTCTCCGATCTGGGAAGCCAGCTTGGATCGTTCGCCCTCGGGCAGAGCGAGGTGGTTTCGTGGAAAAGTGCGGATGGAACGACCATCGAAGGCGTCCTGCGCAAGCCCGCGGGATACAAAACGGGAACTCTCGCGTCTCTCCTGGTCATCATTCACGGCGGTCCGACCGGCGTATCGCGACCGAGCCTGCTCGGCGGGACCTACGTCTACCCCATGGAGGCCTGGCTCGCGAAAGGCGCCCTCATTCTCGAACCGAACTATCGAGGCAGCGCCGGCTATGGTGAAGCCTTCCGATCCCTCAACGTTCGCAATCTTGGGGTAGGGGACGCTTGGGACGTGATGTCTGGCATCGACAGCCTGATCGCCAAGGGCCTTGTCGACAAGGCCCGTGTGGGCGTCATGGGGTGGAGTCAAGGCGGCTACATTTCGGCCTTTCTGACCACTCACGACTCCGCCCGCTTCAGGGCGGTCTCGGTCGGCGCCGGCATCTCGAACTGGGTGACGTACTACGTAAGCACCGATATCCACCCTTTCACCCGCCAGTACCTGAAAACCACACCCTGGGACGATCCGGAGATCTATCGCAAGACGTCGCCCATGACCTACATCAAGGGAGCGAAGGCGCCCACTCTCATCCAGCACGGCGATTCGGATCAGCGTGTTCCCGTCTCCGGCGCGCTCGAGCTCTATCAGGGGCTGAGGGATCAAGGCGTCGACACGCGTGTGGCTCTGTACAAGGGCTTCGGCCATGGACTCAACAAGCCGAAAGCCGTCCGCCACGCCATGCAGGAGAACCTCGATTGGTTCAACAGACACCTCTTCGGGTTCTGATCTCCTGCGGAGAGCCGTCGGGCGAGTTCTACGGGGCCGAACTCGTGACCGAGTTGCGCAAACGAGTCCCCGACCTGGAGGTCTTTGGCCTGGGCGGCGATCGCCTCGCCTCTGAGAACGTACATCTCCTCGCCCACCTCAAGGACCTGGCCGTGGTGGGCCTGGTCGAGGTCCTTTCTCACCTGCGACGGCTGAAGGGCCTTTTCGATTCGGTGGTTCATGATGCCGCACGACTTCGGCCGAATGTCGCGGTGCTCATCGACTATCCCGACTTCAACCTGCGCCTCGCCCGAAAACTGAAACAGCTTGGGATTCCGGTCGTCTACTACGTCTCGCCTCAGCTTTGGGCCTGGCGGCGCGGACGGATCAAGGACGTCAAGCGCGATGTGGCGAAGATGCTGGTCATCTTCCCGTTCGAGGAGCAGATCTATCGCGATGCCGCGGTGCCCGTGGCGTTCGTGGGCCACCCGCTCATCGACCATGTGCATCCGCCCGCGGATCGAGCGCTGGTGGCCAGGCGCCTCGGCCTGGACCCGAGCCGGCCGGTCGTCGCTCTACTGCCCGGGAGCAGAAACAAGGAAGTGGCCTTCAACCTCCCACCGATACTCGGCGGTGTGGAACTCCTGCGACAGACGCGGCCCGAACTCCAGTTCGTCTTGGCCGCCGCTCCGCACCTCCGCTCGGGCGCGTTCAGGGGCGCCGAAGGGGCTGGCGTCGCCATCGTTAGGGACGCGACTCGGGATGTCCTTTCCGCGGCGCGGGCGGCGATTGTCGCCTCCGGCACGGCCACGGTCGAAACCGCTCTCACCCGCACGCCGATGGTGGTCGTGTACCGGATTTCAGGCCTGACCTACGCGCTTGGGAAGCCTCTGGTCAATCTGACGAACTACGCGATGGTGAACCTCATCGCCGGACGGACCGTGGTCACGGAACTCATCCAGAAGGACTTCACCAAGGAGCGGGTCGCCGCAGAGACGTTGAGACTTCTCGACGATGGCCCACCAAGGTCGGCAATGTTGAAGGATCTCGACGAGGTGCGGGAGAAACTGGGAAAAGGTGGCGCCACCGTTCTGGCCGCCGATCAGTTGATGGAGTTTCTGAGACCAAGCTGAAAGCTCGGCGCCTTTCCGGACGGCGGTGCATTTCAAGCAGAGGCCACCGAGGCGGCTCGCTCTTGTCAGGGCGAGTCAAGGCAGGGCGTCGTGGAGGATCCGGCCCCAGGTCGGGGCGAGAGCCGCCTTCAAGACCCAGTCCGCAAGGATCAAGACTGCGGCGGTCATGACAAAGGGCCTGGTCTCGGACCAGGCCCTGGCCTTGTAGTCGAAGGCTCGCGACAGCACGGGTTCGGCGAGGACAACGCCCAGAATGCAGAACGCGGCCACCCGGCAGATCGCCCACGGCTGCCAGCCGAAAAAGATGGTGGCCCAAAGCGGAGCCCCCGCTCGATGGATTGAGGCGACATAACCGTCCATGTAGTTCGTCAAGACGGCGCCGCCGGTGATGGAAACAAGGCTCCCGGTCAGAAGGCTCACCACCACAAAGGCGATCAGATGCGTGACATGCATGGGGAGGAAGAGCCGCCAATCGCCTTCCGTGCCCACACCGGTCCGAATCCATTGAAACATCTCCTCGCGGTACTCCTGAGCGTTGAAAACCGCGGGGATAAGGCCGTCGGGAGTGGGCCACAAGGCCAGACTCAAAGTCCCGATAAAGGCCAGAGCGAGGGGAAACACGAGCATGAGCAGGACGGCCCCCCGCAAATCCCCGGCGCGAAGCCGGCGCGCCATCAGCCACCAGGCAGGGAGGGCGTTCAGAAGGGGCAGGAGGTAGCGAGGCTCGATCGCGAGCCCGAGAGGGTACGAAAGGGCGATGACGCCGGTGAGCCAGACCGCGTCGCGGCGGAGCGGCACGGCGTTCATCTCACAATTTTTCGACAGGAAGGCGGTCGAAGTGCACCATCGAGGCGAACTCGTGGAAGCGCGCGTTGATCTCGTTCTGTTTCAGGGTCACAAGCCGATCGACCCCGAAGGCTTCACAGCAGAAAGAAGCCACGGTCGACCCCATGATCACGGCCTGCCGGAAAGTTGCTTCATCGTGAGAACCGGCCCGATCGAGGTATCCCATTAGGCCTCCGGCGAACGAATCGCCGGCGCCGGTGGGATCGAGGACGTGCTCCAGAGGGAAAGCGGAAGCAATGAAGCAGCGGTCGCCCTGGAACAGCAACGCGCCATGCTCCCCCTTCTTGATGATGAGTGTCTTCGGCCCCATGGCGCGAATGGCCCGGGCGGCGCGGATGACGTTCCAGTCGCCGGCCAGCTCGCGCGCCTCGGCGTCGTTGATCAGAAGAACCTCGACCTTGGCGAGCGTTTTTTTGAGCTCTTCAAGGCGGTGGTTGATCCACAGGTTCATGGTGTCGCACCCGACCAATTGCGGAGCATCGACCTGCTCCAGCACATCGCGCTGAAGGGACGGCTCGATGTTGCCGAGAAAGAGTCGATCGGACTTGCGGTAGCTCGGCGGAAGCTTGGGCTTGAAATGTTCGAAGACGTTGAGATCCGTGCAGATGGTTTCGCGCGAGTTGAGATCCGTCGAATATTTCCCCTGCCAATGGAACGTCTTGCCGCTCGCGTGCTCCAGACCCTGAAGGTCGATCCTTCGGCCCTCGAAGGCTCTCATCTGATCCGGCCCGAAGTCGTCGCCCACCACGCCGACCAGGTTCACGTCGGTGAAGAACGAGGCGGCCAGGGCGAAATAGGAGGCCGAACCGCCGAGAATCTTCTCGGCGCGTCCGGCGGGAGTTTCGAGCGTGTCGTACGCGACGCTTCCGACGACAAGAACAGACATTTGGCTATTGAGCGTTTCCTGTTTTGGGGCGGTTCCTGGGTGTTTTGGGTGAGCGGCGACCTCGAGCGGCGGGAGCCTATTTCAAATAGCGACCAATTATCGGGGCTAGATCCGTTTTCACCTTCTCGGGGATGAGATGGGGCGCGGTCATGATGGCGAACTTGAGCGCGCTCTCACACTCGCAGTCGCGAGGAATCGGAAACTGTTCGACCGCGGCCTTCAGAATGCTGCGGGCCATGGCGGCGTTTTGCTGCAGGACCGCGATGACCTGATCCACGGTGACCGCGTCGTGACCTGGATGCCAGCAGTCGTAGTCGGTGACCATGGCCAGGGTCGCGTAGCAGATCTCGGCTTCACGAGCGAGTTTCGCCTCTTGGAGATTGGTCATGCCGATGAGATCGGCGCCCCAGGAGCGATAGAGATTCGACTCGGCCAGGGTGGAGAACTGCGGCCCTTCCATGCAGACGTAGGTCCCACCCTCGTGGATGGTGGCGCCGCTCTTCCGGCAAGCCTCGGCCAGCACGCGTCGCACGTGCCGGCAGATCGGGTGAGCGAAACCCACGTGCGCTGCCAGGCCGTCTCCAAAAAATGTGCCCTTGCGACCGAAGGTGCGGTCAATGAACTGGTCGGGGATCACCATGTGAGTGGGGGCGTACGGCTCTTTGAGCGAGCCCACCGCCGACACGGAGAGGATCCACTTCACCCCCAGCGATTTCATGGCCCAGATATTGGCGCGGAAGTTGATCTCCGAAGGCAGAAGGCGGTGGCCGCGCCCGTGGCGGGGAAGAAAGGCGACGAGGCGATCGCCGAACCGGCCCACCACGAAGGCGTCGGAGGGCGGTCCGAAAGGTGTTTCCATCACCACCTCGCCCTGGGCCACGAAGCCCTCGATGTCGTAGAGCCCGCTGCCTCCGATGATGCCGATTTCCGCCGCGTTCTCAGTTTTCATGGGCTCAGACCTGCTTCAGTTCGAGAAGAACGCCGGCGGCGGACTTCGGATGTATGAACGCAACGCGGCATCCGCCCGCGCCGACTCGCGGCACTTCGTCGAGAAGCTGCGCGCCTGCCGCCTTCATTTCCGCCATCGATTTTTCTATGTCGTCGACGAGAAGGCAGATGTGATGAAGGCCCGACCGCTTTTCCAGAAACTTCGCGATCACCGACGACGGGTCGGACGGCTCCAGCAGTTCGAGATGCGACTCGCCCACGGTGATGAACGCGGTCTTCACCTTTTCGGAGGGCACATCGTGCTCGGCCTGAACCTTGAGTCCGAGCGCCTCGTAGGCGCGCTTGGCCTCGGCCAGGTCCTTGACCGCGATGCCGAGGTGGTCAATCTTGAGAATCATGATGTCCGGTTTGGAGCTTACGGCTTTGCCGGGTCGAGACCAGCGAGGGTTTCGTCCGCGGCGGAAAACGGATCAATCGTACGGTTCTGCACCCGCTCGCGCAGGTGCTGGCTGGGATCGAGCGCGTCGATGCGACGGCGTACCCTCTCCCGCAAGAGGGCGTCCACCTGGGTTTCGAACTGGCGCAGCAGTCGCTCGCGACGCCGGGCGGCCAAAGCACCGCTGGTTTCGCGCCGAGCGCGCACTTCGTCGATCGTGCTCGCCAATTCCTCGATGCCCTGGCTCGAGGTGGCCACCGTCCGAACCACCGGAGGACGATCGCCCTTCGTCTCGCCGGTGAGCGACAACATCATCGCGATCTCGGAGGCCAGCCGATCGGCGCCGTCCCTATCCGCCTTGTTCACCACGAACAGGTCAGCGATCTCCATGATCCCGGCTTTGAGCGCCTGAACCTCGTCGCCCAGGCCCGGCACCAGAACCACCACCGCGATATCCGCCTCGGAGGCAATGTCGACTTCATCCTGGCCGACCCCGACGGTCTCGACGATGAGGATGTCTTTGGACGATGCGTCGAGAACGAGGAGAGCCGCCGCGGTGGTGGCGGACAGGCCGCCGAGGGCGCCACGTGTCGCCATCGAACGGATAAAAACGCCGTCATCGGTGGCGTGGTTCTGCATGCGGATCCGGTCCCCCAAGATGGCGCCGCCCGAAAATGGGGACGTGGGGTCGACCGCGATGACGCCGACGGTCTTCCCGGCCTTCCGAAAATGGGTGGTCAGCCGGTCCACCAGGGTTGATTTTCCCGCTCCGGGAGGGCCGGTGATGCCGAGAGTCAGCGCCTTGCCCGCATGCGGGAAGAGTCGCACCAGAAGGGCTCGAGAGCCCGGCCAATCATCCTCCACCGCCCGAATGGCACGAGCCACCGAGCGAATGTCGCCGCGCAGGATGTCCTTGTCTTCCGGGAGATTCATGCGCGCTTCGTGAGGCTCGCGAAAAAATCTAGGAGAGAAGAGAGCGCGCGATGACGAGCTTCTGCACTTCGCTCGTGCCTTCGCCGATGGTGCCGAGCTTCGAGTCGCGCAGAGCGCGTTCAACCGGATAGTCCTTCACGAAGCCATATCCGCCGTGGATCTGAATCGCCTCGAGCGCCACCTCGACCGCGATTTCACTGGCGTAGAGCTTGGCCATGGCCGACTCGGTCTTGTGTTCCTTGCCAAGGTCGCGCCATGCGGCGGCGCGGAGCGTGAGCAGGCGGGCGGCATCGATCTTCAGCGCCATCTCGGAGAGCTTGAACTGTATGCCCTGGAACTCCGCGATGGCCTGATTGAACTGCTTGCGGCCCTTCGCATAAGAGAGCGCCGCCTCAAAGGCGCCCTGGGCGATGCCGATTGAGAAGGCGGCGATGCCGATGCGCCCGCGATCCAGAATCTTCAGCGTATCCACATAGCCCATGCCCGGCTGGCCCAGAAGGTGCGATGCTGGAATGCGGCAGTCTTCAAGAATCAGCTCGGAGGTGTCGGACGAGCGAACGCCCAGCTTGTCCTCCTTCTTCCCGGGCCGGAAGCCCTTGGTCCCCCGGTCGACCAGGAACGCGGAGATCCCCTTCTTGCCCTTGGTCTTGTCGGTCACGGCCATGACCACCGCGATCTCGGCGAAGCTGCCGTTCGTGATGAACGTCTTCGATCCATTCAGCACCCACGAGTCGCCGTCCTTCACCGCGGTGGTCTTGGTGCCGCCCGCGTCCGAACCGGCGCTGTTCTCGGTCAGGCCCCACGCTCCCACGAATTCGCCGGTGGCGAGCCTGGGAAGGTACTTCTTCTTCTGCTCCTCACTGCCGGCCAGAAAGATATGTCCCGAGGAGAGCGAGTTGTGGGCGGCGGTGGACAGAGCGACCCCCGCATCGACCCGAGCCAGTTCTTCGATGACGATCGTGTAGTCGACGGTCGACATCCCGGAGCCCCCGTACTCTTCGGGGAACACCACGGCAAGCAGACCCAACTCGCCCAGCTTGTTGAAGATCTCCCGCGGGAACATCTGGGCTTCGTCCCAGGCCCGGGCGTTTGGCTTCAACTCCCGCTCCGCGAAATCGCGGACGGTCTTCCTAAGGAGCCGCTGATCGGCGCTCGGTTCGAAATCCATGCATACCCCCAAAGAACACCCCCGCAAAGCGAGGGGGACGGTGATCTTATGCTGCTGACCCGGTCGGGAGAGGGTCAGGAAAGTGCGCGGAAGATAGCGTAGAGCAACGGGGCGGACAGGATGAACCCGTCCATGCGATCGAGAGCGCCGCCGTGGCCCGGAAAGAGTGTGCCCGAATCCTTCGCGCCCACATACCGTTTGAAGAGACTCTCCAGAAGATCGCCCACTATCCCCGCGATAGCCGCGAGGACTCCCATGGTCACGAGGAGTCCCAAAGGCTGCCCCCTGAAGAACGTGGCTCCGATCATCGCGCTGGCGAGCGCGGCGCCTATCAAGCCACCGATGGCTCCCTCGATCGTCTTCCCCGGAGAAACCAGGGGGGCCAGTTTGTGCCGGCCCAGGGCGCGACCCACGAAATAGGCGAAGACATCCGAGGCGACGATGACAGCGAGCAGGAAGGCCATCCGAGCCGTCCCTTCCTCTGATGGGGCGAGACTGGACAGGGCCGCGAACGAACCGGCGCCCAAACCGATCAGCAACCCGCTGAGCGCACCCGCGCTTTCACCCGCGAGCACTTTTATGCCATGGCGATCCGCGCGCATGACCGCGACCAGGGCCGCGACCACTCCGGCCACGATGGGCAGGCCGGAAACCGGGAACGCCCGGCCCGAATCCGGCACGCCGGCCATTTCAAAGAAGATGGCGATGCCGGGCAAGAAGGAAAGATGAGACGAATCCAGGGAGGCGCGAGCGAGGAGGGTGTGCGCCTCACTCATCCCCATAACACACAGAATCGCCGCCATGAGCCACGGTCCGCGCTGGGGAAACAAGACAATCACTCCCACCACCACCGGAAGCACGACTGCCGCGGTCACCACCCGGCGGAAGAGATTCGATGAGAAAAGACCGCTCATGCTTTGCCCGCGCTGGCGGTGATGCCGCCATAGCGGCGTTCCCTCTTCTGGAAATCTACGATCGCCTGAAGCAGGTGACGTCGTCTGAAGTCGGGCCACAGGACGTCGGTTACCCAGATTTCCGCGTAGGCGATCTGCCAGAGAAGAAAGTTGGATACCCGAAGCTCTCCGCTGGTCCGGATCAGAAGGTCCGGCTCGGGCAGATGAGCGGTGAACAGGCGCCGCTCAATCGCTTTCTCGTCGATGTCCATAGGATCTATCGTTCCCGCCCTGGCCTCGATGGCCAGGCGGCGAGCCACGTCAGTCAGTTCAGACCGGCCGCTGTAGTTGAGGGCAAGAGAGAACTGGAGCCCGCTGAGCTTGCTCGTCTCATGAATGCCTCGGCGCAACTCATCCCGAACGTCTTTCGGAAGGCCGTCGAGCCCTCCCACCACACCGAACTTGATGTTGTTGGCCCTGAGAGTCTTCAGTTCGCGGCGAATGTAGAGCTTCAGCAGTCCCATGAGACCCGAAACTTCATCGGTCGGGCGCTTCCAGTTCTCCGTCGAAAACGCGTAAACGGTTAGAGCCTGAAGGCCGAGGCGAGCCGCGGTCTCGACCACGGACCGGACCGATTCGACGCCGGCTCTATGGCCCTCCAGCCGAGGCAGATGGCGACTCCTCGCCCACCGGCCGTTCCCGTCCATGATGACGGCCACGTGCCTGGGAAGGCGGCTGAAGTCGATGGCGGCGACGAGCGTCTGCTCATCGCGATCGTCGCCGACAACCTCAAGGACTTGGGCGCGCGTCATGGAGGGCCGATTGTAAGCGTTGCCAAGGTCTTGCAAACCGGCTCGATGCCGGGCGCTGCCTGGAACTGACACCCAATCAACCCGATCAACGTTCTCCGGGAATGAGAGGGCGGAAGACCACCGCGTAACGCTTCTCGCCATCGCAGATCTGGGCCATTTCGGCTCCCGTGGGAAGGCCCCTTGTGACCTTCTCCGAAACCACCACCTCGTTGGCGATCGACTGCGCAAGGGGGGGCAGCAGCGCCCCAGGGGGCCGACAGCCTCCGGAAAGCGTCTTCTCCCTTACGATCATCGCGAACTGAGGAGGATCGAAGGGACGGAGGGACGGATGGCGGAAACTGGCCAGACTCCGAATGAACTCCGGCAGAGGCTCGAGGGCAGGCGCGCTCTCCGGGGGCAGCGACCCGGTCAGAACCGTCTGCAGTCGCGCGCCGATCAGGACAGAGAACCGAAACAGGGCCGGGCCATCGCCGAGGCTCAGAGTGGAGGGCGGTCCTGCCGGACCCAACGACTTCAAGATCATGTCCAGGCGGGTCGCGACCCCCTGCATCTCGGCTCGATCCAGCAAGCCCCGCAGAATTTCGCGCCGGCCTCCGACAAATACCGAGCCGTCAGTCATCAGAACAAAGCGAGGCGGGACTCCATCAAAGCTCTCCCTTGATGTGAGGGGCATCTCGGAAGGAAGAGGGTCGAGCCGCAACCAGACCGCGGGCGCGGGCGGATCCTGGGCCCCCACAGTACCTGATGGGTGGGCCGCCAAGGTGGCGGCAAGGATCAGAAAGGCAGAAGCGCGCGGGGCGCGGGCAAGAAGACTTCGTGAGTGTTCGAACATCTGTAGGGGCAGGATAGATCGGGAAGACGTCAACCTCGTGGCCGCTCTCCAAGTTCCTCGTAAGATGGGCCGTCCTAACTGGAGGAAGAAAAGCTCATGCGTTTCACTCGACTCTCGCCTCTGGCGGCCAGCCTCGTCCTTCTCTCGGCCTCGCTGCAGCCGATGGCGCGCGCTGCTCAGCCGGTGCGCGCGAAGAACGGAATGGTCGCCTCCCAGTCGTTTATCGCCTCGCAGGTGGGGGCTGACGTGCTCTGGGACGGCGGGAACGCCGTCGACGCGACCATCGCGACCGCCTTCGCGCTCGCAGTTGTGCATCCAAGCGCCGGGAACATTGGAGGAGGAGGCTTCCTGATCAGCCGTCTGGCCGGTGGAAGCGCCATCACCTACGATTTTCGCGAGACCGCCCCGGCGGGCGCGAACCCGCAGATGTTCTTCAAGGACGGGAAATACGACGCGGATCTGCACCACAATTCCCACCTGGCCGTGGGCGTTCCCGGGACCGTGGCCGGGCTGTATGCCGCCTGGCAGGGCCGGGGCAGCCAGAAACTGCCTTGGCGGCGTTTGGTCGACCCCGCCGTGGTCCTCGCGCGCGAAGGCTTCATCGTCACGGATGGCCTCGCCCGATCGCTCAAGAGCGTTCTTCCCAGCATGCAGAAATACCCTGCGAGCGTCGAGCAGTTCTCGAGAAAGGGCGTGCCCTATGAGATGGGCGATATCCTGCGTCAAGCCGATCTCGCCGACACCCTGGAACGGATCGCCGAGGACGGCCCCCGAGGCTTCTACGAGGGTCGAACCGCGCGCCTGCTTGCCAAGGAGATGAAGGCGAACGGAGGGCTGATCACCGAAAAGGACCTCGAGAACTACGAGGCCAAGAAGCGGGAGCCGGTGATCGGGACCTATCGCGGCTACGACGTGATCGGCATGCCGCCCATCAGCTCCGGGGGAACCGCGCTCATCGAGATGCTCAACATCCTCGAGGGCTACGATCTTGCGAAGGATGGACCGCGGTCCGCCATCACGATTCACCGGATCGTGGAAGCCATGCGCCGGGCCTTCTCCGATCGCGCCCGTTATCTGGGCGACCCTGAGGTCAACCCGCACATGCCGATCGCGCGCTTGATCTCGAAGGAGTACGCGCTTGGGTTGCGGAAGACCATCCGCGACGATCGGGCCTCCGTGTCTTCGCCCACGACCTTCGAATGGCCAACGGAGGGCAACGAGACCACTCACATTTCGGTCGTGGATCGCGATCAGAACGCGGTGTCGATGACCTACACCCTCGAAGCCGGCTACGGCTCGAAGATCGTTGTCCCCGGCGCCGGCTTCCTGCTCAACAACGAGATGGGCGATTTCAACGCCGGCCCCGGACTCACCGACGACAAGGGTCTCATCGGAACCGAGCCCAATCTCGCTCAGCCCGGGAAGCGGATGCTCTCTTCGATGACGCCCGCCATTCTGGCCAAGGATGGCGATCTGTTCATGGTCATCGGCTCGCCCGGCGGCCGCACGATCATCAACACCGTCCTGCTCACCATCCTGAACGTCGTCGATTTCGGCATGAACATCCAGGATGCCATCGACTTCCCGCGATTCCACCACCAGTGGCTTCCGGATCGAATCCTGTACGAGAAGCACGGTCTGTCGCCGGACACCCTGGCGATCCTGAAGGAGCGCGGCCACAGCGTGGCCGAGATTCCGGGCTTTCAGGGAGTCGCTCAGGGCATTGCCTGGAACAAGACCGAGAAGGTGATCGAAGGGGCCTCCGACCGACGCGTTCTCGATGGAGCCGCGATCGGCCGCTAGCCCGGACTATTCATGAGGGAATCTGCTACGACGTCCGATACCGCGCCACTGGCGGGCGTGCTCGCTCCTCGTCTTCTCACAGTATGTTCAATACTGTTGCGTCGCTCGTCGCTGCGCTTGCCCGCCATTGACACGGTCTCGAACGTCTCGCGACGATTCCTCATGAATAATCCGGGCTAGCCC
>JAENWE010000171.1 GCA_016650185.1 Vicinamibacteria bacterium
GTCGCACCTCTTCGAGGGCCCATCCGATTTTTTTCCTCTCGTCGCCTTGAAGCATCCCCACCAGGGGCTCCATGGTTCTGAGCTCGCGCTGTGCCTCCTCGAGCTGGGAAACCGCGACCTCCTTTTGCTGAATCAGGAACTCGAGGCGAGTGGGAAGAGTGCGGAGCAGTTCGAGTTCCTCGTCCCGCTTCTGCTGGGACGCGGCGTCGATTTCCGCGAGAGCTTGTTCCACCTTGAGCGCCGCGTTCTCGAAACGCAGGCGACGCCCATCGTCGTCGGGAACGCCCGTGTCCTTGGCGGTTTGATCCCATTCGGCCCGAAGGGCGCGAATGCGCTCCCGCTGGTTGCGAATCACTTCCTCGGCCGCGAGCGCCTCGGCGCGATCGGCCAGGGAATCAAGAGTGGGTGAAACCGCCGCGAATCGTTCGGCGCGACCCGCGGCCGCGACTCTTCGAGAACAAAGAGTGCTGAAACGCTCGGCGAATTCATGACCCTGGACGCCGGACAGCGCGGGCAGGACCGCCCATTCCAGGCGCGCCTCCACTACGCCGCCTCGGACGTCCGAAAGGGCCAGGGCCTCCACTTTGGCCAGGATCGCCTCGCGGGCCTGAACCGCGGCATCAAAATCAGCGAGAAGGCGGGCCTCCTCGGCGGGATCAATGGGCGGGGCTTTTGGCTCCTCCGCCACGGGTTCGATCTCGGAGACGTTCACCGCCTCGGAGTCCGGATCCCCCTTACCCAGGCGCGAAAGAGCCTCGCGGGCCACCGGCTTAAGCCTGGCCCGCTCGGCCACTCTGGTGAGGGCTGCCTCGGTTTCGATCTTCGCGACCGCCGCCGCCCCGGAATCCTTGAACTCAGTGTGAAGTGCGATGTCGACGAGAACGTGTTCGTCGTCGTCGTTCACCCTTGAGAAAGCGGCGATACGCACTTCGTGAGAGCGCGCCGTCTTGGCAAGGTCGGCCAACGCCTTCGCTCCCTTGATATAGCCCACGGCCTTGGCGCTCGTCCCTCCATGAACCTCCTTGGCGAGGCGCACCAACTCCTCATCGGAAAGACGCACCGCAGTGTCGGTGAAGAGAGAAGACGCCTCGGGTTCGCCCGAGAGCAGGGCTTTGAACAGCCGCCCCTGAGCTTCTTCGCGCACGTGGACGTCCACATCCTGACTCAGCACCTGAAGGACGAGGGTGGAACTCTTCAGCCGCCGCACCGCCACCTGGCGCACTCGAGGGTCCACGTCCTGGGTGGCCAGGTATTCGAGGGAAGGTTGATCCTCCACTGGCCACTCGCGCGCGCCTTTGGCGCGGACCAGGGGGTCCGCGCTCTCCAGGAGAGTTTTCTTGCTTTGGTTGTCCAGGGTAGGCATGGGGAAAGACCGCCTTCGAAAAAGGCGGACCGCGGGAGGTTAGGTGATGTGAGAGCTTAGCCGAGGGTCTCGCGATACGTCGCTTCGTTGAAGCCAACAAGCAGTCGCTTCCCGATCCGGGCGGTGGGCGCTCGGAGCCGACCGGTCGGTCCGATCATCGCGCGCTCAAGGGAGGCGTCGCTTGGTCTGTCTCTCATTAACAACCGCTCGACCCGTGCTCCTTTCGAGGAGACGATCTCTTCCACGCCTTTCAACAGCTCCTTCGCATCCTTCAAGGCAAGGTGCGTTTTCGTCGCGTTCACGACGGTCTTCGTTTCGGTCCCGGTCTTCGCAAGAAACTCCTGCGTCTTCTTGCAGGTCATTCAACCGTTGCGGTGGTACATCCAGTCGATTGTCTTCATCGAGCGCTCCTTCAGCGAGTTAGACGATCCTATCGCGGGGGATGGCGTCCACGCGTGAATCCGGCTTGTCGTGCCCAAAAGCCGACAGAAGTCGCGGCCTGGTGTCGACCTAGACCCTTCCCCCTACTTTGAAAGGTCAAGCGGGCGTGACTTCCGGTCCGGTGGGCGGCTGACCAGGGTTGCTCGCAAGAGATTGATCCACCTCGTCTTGACCGGCCGGACCCACCTTGGCACCGCCCTTGCCCTAGAGGTCCGCCATGACGTTTCACGGTGGGGGTCCTGGACAACTTGGGAGAGACCAGGACCCCCGCCACCCCATCAACCAAGCAACACAACGTGGCCGACGACCCGCAAGCCAAAGTCGAGTCCGAGGCCTCAAACAGGAGAACACATCATGCGTTTCAACCGAATCAATCGTTTCGTCGCCGCCGCTCTTCTCGCGGCTCTCGTTCTCACCACCGGTCCGGCCTTCGCCGCCGCCCCGGCGACCGTGGGTAAGGTCAACCTCAACACGGCCACGGTCAGTCAGCTTGAGGATCTGCCCGGCATCGGTCCATCCCTCGCGGCTCGGATCGTCGAGCACCGGCAGAAGAATGGCGCCTTCAAGTCCGTCGAGGACGTCATGGCGGTCAAGGGGATTGGCGAAAGAAACTTCGCCAA
>JAENWE010000172.1 GCA_016650185.1 Vicinamibacteria bacterium
GTGTTCTTCAACGGGTCGTTGTTGATGTAGTTCGCGAGGCCGAAGCTGCCCGGCTGCCCCGCCTTGGCGAGCTCGGAGGCGATATTGGGCAGGGGATAGAGAGCCATGAGCTTTGCGGCGACGGGATCGATGCAGCCGGGGCTGACCACCTTGGTCGTCGCGTTGACGCATCCTGCGGGAACGAACTGGTTACTGCCGCTGATAGCACGCGACAACTCGATGAGATTTCCCGTTCGCATCAGGGCCGTGGGCACGGTTGCCCGGTTGCTCTGCGCCTGGTTGGTGCGGGTCCGCTGATAGTCGACGAAGAAAAAGAGCTTGTCCTTCACGATCGGACCGCCCAGGACGCCGCCTGCCACGGTTTCGTCGAACTTCCCCTTTTCCCTACCGGCGGCCTTGTTGGCGAAGGTGTTCGCGTTGAACCTGGCGTCCCGCCCGAAGCCAAAGAGCACGCCCTTGAAGTCGTTCGAGCCCTGCTTGATGGAGGCGTTGATGACCGCGCCGGCGGAGCGACCGAACTCGGCGGAGTAGGTGCGGGTCTGGATCTTGAACTCCTCCATGGCGTCGACCGGCGGCTGAATGACCTGAGGCGTTCGCTCCTGCAGGTTTGTGGAGAAGGAGTTGTTGTCCCCTCCGTCCAGGACGAAGTTGTTCCAGGTGGCGAAGTTCCCGTTCGAGTTGAAGAAGGTGTCCTCACCACGAGACGAAACACCCGCCCCCGACGGAACGACGCCGGTCTGAAGGAGAGCAAGTTCGGTGTAGCGGCGTCCCAAGAGCGGAAGATCGTTGAGCTGCCTGGAGTCGACCGAATAGCCCATTTCCCCCGTCTGCGTATTGAGCAGCGGCGCTTCGCCGCTGACCGTGACTTCCTCGGTTATGGCGCCCACGCCGAGGGTGAAGTCCGCCTTGATCGTTTCCTGGACATGGAGCTGCACCGCGGACCGCACGGTCTTCTTGAATCCGGAGAGCTCGGCCGTCACTACATAAGAGCCGATGCGCAGGTTGCGAAAGCCGTACTGGCCCTTGCCGTTCGTGGTGGCGGTGAACGAGAAACCGGTACCCTCTTGAGTTGCCACCACGGTCACGCCAGGCAGCACGCCGCCCTGGGCGTCGGTTACGTCGCCTACGATCGAGCCAGAGTCAATCTGGGCCAGGGCGGATGAAGGCGACAGGAACAACGAGGCGGCGACCGCTACCGCAAGTGCCCAGTTGCAGGTCAGGTTTGGGGCGCGCAGCGCACGCCGGCAAGATTGGGTCATGGACAAGTCCTCACGGTTGAAGTACGAGGTTTGGCTACTGGGCGGCCACGCGCATTCTTGCGCCGCCGTTGCCGCCTACTCCCATCATATTCGTTGTGGACGAAGATACTGCGGACCGGACGATGGTGTCCAACGCTCCCCCCAGAATGTTTGGGACACAGGAGGCGGTGGGTGGGTGATGAATCCCCAGTCGATCGGCTCCCCCTTCTCGCTTGTCGCCGACCACCGTCCTTCTGAAAGGTGCTGGCAGGCGTCCGGTATGCCCCGCCGCTCTTTTCGGCACTGATCACCGAGGGCGGACCTTGTCCACGCCGGGCCATCTCACTCAAACACCGGCACCGCGATCAGCAGCGAAGCCAGGATAGACGCCACCGACGCCACCAAACAGAGGATCGCCGCAAGGACGTGGTTGGTGCGCTCGGGCTGCAAGGGATCGAGCACTCGGCCCGCCAGCCAGCCACCCAGGAACCCTCCGATGTGCGCCCAGTTGTCGATGCCTCTGACCATCAAACCGAAGACCCCGAAGTAGATCACGTAGGTCCAGGCCCATTTGCTGAGGGCCTGTGAACCGGTGCGGCGGCCGTAATGGATCAGGGCCCCCCACAAGCCCATGAGCGCGGCCGAGGCTCCGAGGGTGTACATCCCGAACCCTGGAAACACCCGGATGGGTCCGATCAGCGCTGGTGAGAGCCAATAGATAAACACCGGCGCGGTCGAGCTCATGACGAAGCCCGCCACCGAACCCAGGGTGTAGACGATGACCGTCCGGCCCGGGCCATACAACTCGGCCACCTGGGGCACGAGGATCCGCACCCAGTACATGTTAAAGAAGATGTGGATCAGGCTGCCATGCAGCCAACCAGCCGACAACACCGTCCACCATCGGCCGTTCTCCCACACCGGAACGATCCCGGACGAGCCCATCCGCTCGCCCGCTTCCAGACTCGGGGAAAGGATGTTCAATCCCTGAAAGCCGATGCCTGATGGATCGAGGGCCAGCGAGAGTCCATAGGCGAGGATGCATATGGCCAGGATCAATGGCCCAAATCCAAGGTCCGCTCCAACATTTCGCAGCCGGGCCGCGAATCCGAATAGCCCAGGGTTCCGCGCCCCGCAGTGAAAGCAGGCCTCGTCCGATACGCCGGTCAGGCCGCCGCAGGAGCGACAAAGCACCGAGCCCGTTTGCTGTCGTCCCAACATTTGAATCCTCGCTCCGCGATCACGCCCCCGCCCGAAGACTATCCGAAACGGTGCTCCTGGCTGGTGCTGGCGGAGGTTACCTCCGGGCAGCGACTCCACACTCTCGAGGGCCACGACGAGCAGATCCACAATGTCGTCTTCTCGCCGGACGGCTGGAACCCCGCCTCTGGCGATCTGCTGCCGACCATTCCGTTTCCTGAGGGGCATACAACCTCGCTTGGAGCCCCGATGGCAGCCGACTGGCCGTCCTGGTTCTCGACCGCACGCTGCGGTGGATCGTGGGGCGGCCCGCTGCCAAGAAACGCGTTCGAATGCGCCACATTTCAGGCACTTTCCCGTCACTGCGAGCCGTGGACGGACTCCGTCCGTGACTATTTGGGAGGACGCCGCCATTCCGAAAAGTGCCCAATATGTGGCGTTTTCGACCGTCGTCCTCAGCAGGACCCCGACGGAAGGCGCGGGACGAAGCGGTCTCGGCAGAACGGCGAGATCGCTTGGCGATGCAAAACAATGCGGCCCTCGCGATGAGGGTGGTGAGTTCCTTTCAACGGTCCCGGATGTAGTCCGTGCTCAGCTGCTGAGAACCCATCAGCGCCGACCCGTGAATGATCTTCCAGCTTTGGCGGGATGATGGGCGTCATGTCGCAGGCCGCGCCTAACGAGGCAGAATCAAGCTCGATGAGCACGACCACTTCTATAGCCACACGACAGAAATCAGGACCCGGTCCATCCTGGAGGAACGTCGCGCTGCCGGTCGAACATGGCGGCTGGAGTTTCCTGATGGAGCCACTGATTCTGGGTCTCATACTCGCTCCCTCAGCCGCCGGAGCCTGGCTCGCCGTGAGCGCCGTCGCCGCTTTCCTCACTCGACATCCGCTCAAACTCGCCGCCCTTGATCGGCGCCGCGGGGCAAGATACCCGAGGACCCATCTTGCCGAGCGCTTCTTCGCTTCCTATGCGGCCATCGCTGCCCTCGCATTCATCACCGCTCTCTGGCAGAGCAGCGTCTCCATGCTGACGCCGCTCGCCCTCGCCGCCCCCGCCGCCTTCTTCGCCCTGTGGCGCGATCTCCAAGGCCGCGGCCGCGAGGTCTGGCCCGAGATCGCCGGCGCGTTGGCGCTTGGCTCTTCAGCGACCGCCATCATTCTCGCCGGCGGTGGCGCGTCGGGAATCGCGTGGCTCGCCTGGGCTCTGGGGGGCCTTCGCGTCGTCACCGCGATTCTCTACGTTCGGGCGCGCGTTCGGATCGACCGCAGCACGGACGCCGGCGTTCGATCGGGGCTCACGCGGCCCGTCCTCGGCGTTCACGTCGCGGCTCTGCTCGTCGCCATGACCGCCGTGGCGGCGGGCCGGATCTCGCCCATCACCGCAGGGGCGTTCGGGCTGCTCCTTCTGCGGGCGGCCTATGGCCTCGCGCCCAGAGGCACTCTCGTCCGTCCGCAGGTTCTGGGCATCCAGGAAGTGTTCATCGGCGTGGCCTGCCTGGGCCTCTTCGCCGCAGGGCTGATGGCCGGCCGCTGAGACCACGAATCTGTGGTGTAGCCTCCCTACGAGCCAAGGCATCATCTCCCGATCAATGGCCGTGGGTGGCTCGGCCATGCACTGGGGCGGAGTCACCAACAGCTTCTCGCGGGAAGACACGCGATCGATGCAGCTCTACCCCGGGATGAACGATCAGCACAGTCTGATTTCGCGGCAGTTCTTCCGCTGCGCGCCTTCGTCGCTCTACGTCCGGCACAACCTTCGAGTGTGGGAGAGTTCCACGGCCAAGGGGCCTCGGCTCAAGGACGAATCGGGCGCGGTCCTTTTCGGCGACGACCCGCTCGCCGACTGGCGGAAGCGAACGCGGGGTCGCGCAGTCGCGCGCGTGCGGGCCTATCTGGATGTGCATCCCGATCGCTAGAGCCAGCTCACCCTCGACAACGCGAATCGCAATCGCTGGGGCGATCCCATGCCTCGTATCGAGCACCGCCTCGATCCCGCGACGCTGGCGCGTCAGGACGCGAGTCGCGTGCACCTGAGGGGCCTGTTCGAGCGGCTGGCCAGAAGCGACGACGACCGCGTGTTGAGAACAAGCGAAGGCGACTACCTCGATCATCCGGGCGGCGGGTGCCGCATGTTCACGGAGCCTTCGGCCAGCGTGGTCGATTACTACGGTCGCTCGCACGATCACGAGAATCCATCGGTGCTCGGCTCGCCCACCCTGCCGACCGGCGGCTGCACGAACGGAACGCTGACCTTCGTCGCGGTCACGCTCCGTTCCGCGGAGAAGCTGGCGGCATCGATGACGGCCTAGTGTCCCGCTGGCGACTCCGGTGCGGTTTCTTCCGGGTGGGAGGGCGCCTTCTCCCCTGTCGCTGCGAGGACCTCGACGAAATGCATGAGACGAAGCAGCTTCGGCGGGACGGCGAGATCGCTTCAGTCCACGACAGAACTCCCGGTTCTTGCTGAGGACGACGGTCGAAAACGCCACATATTGGGCACTTTTCGGAATGGCGGCGTCCTCCCAAATAGTCACGGACGGAGTCCGTCCACGGCTCGCGATGACGGGGCGGCGGCGCCCCAGGCGGCGGACGGATGAAATGGGTCTGTTTCCAGCGGACTTTCCGAATCCAGTCTTCGGGCCGAACGGCCCTTCAGCGGGCCGTCGCTTGACCGCCTAAGATGAACCAGAGGAATCCCATGTTGGGAGCAAGCTGGCCCGTCACCAGCATTTGATCAACCTCCGCGGGCTTGAAGTATCTGAGATCGGTGAGTTCTTCCTCCTGGCGCGCGAAGCCATGAAGGGCGAGGCCCGTGCGGCCAAGGTAAAGGGCCGCATGGTACGTGACGTTGATGAGCGGACGATCTTCCGCGGCCGCGAAGCGGATGTCGCGGAGGCCCAGTTCAAGACGCACGCGACGGGCGCGCACCGGGCGCGCGTCCACTGATGCGACCTCAAGATCTTCGACCAGGGCCACCTGGTCCGCGTCCGCCCGTCCGAAGAGCTCTTCGTTCGCCTCTCGCACCAGAGCCTCGTCGAATGATTCGCCGGCCTGAACATGGCCGCCGACGCTCTTGTCCCAAAGACCTCCGTTCTCCTTGTCGTCCCGCCGACGCTGGAGAAGGACTGAGCCCTCAAGGTTCAGGAGAAGAAGCTGGACGGCCCCCGCCGCGAAACCCTTTGTGTTCGCATCGCCCCGCGCTGCCGAACCGACCACGAGGCCCGCCGCGTCGTAGACATTCAGCAGTTCATGAACCTGGTCCGCCATGAGTTCAAGGACGCCGCTACGACGCCGGCGCCGTCATCCGCGCTGTTTCGCGCGGGCCAGGAACTGAAACATGGCCCGACGAATGAAGGCTGGCCAGCGTTCGTCGAGAATGGGAACGGCGGCGGTGGCCCCGGGCTCATTCCAGACATTGGTAGGCCCAGTGACGTCCCAGATCAGGTCGGCGCCTTTCAGTCCGGCCGCCATGATGGCCTTGTCCGCCTTCCCACCATTACCAGAGAACCGGTTGGCATGAACGCGGGTGCGATCGGAGAAGGCTCCCACGTCGAACGGCCCGGCGCCCGGAAAGAGGCTCTCCAGGCCCAAAACGGCGACGCCGAACGAGTTGTTGTCGCGGATCTCGTTCTCGCTGACTTCCGTATCGTCGGCGGCCAGGATGAACACTCCTCCTCCCGACGGCACCTTCGACACGATGGAGCCGGGGTCAGCGAAGTTTTCGTGGTTGTTCCCGATGATCCGATTGAACGCGACCCGCGTACGCTTCGCTTCCTTCGAAGGATTTCCCGGCAGGGCGAAGACGAGAATCCCCCCGGAGTTGTCGTAGACGTGGTTCCGCTCGACTCGTGCGTCGACCGAGTTCTCGATCTCGACGCCGCTGACGTTGCCGTGGGCGATGCAGTCTTCGATCGCGATACCCTTCGACTGGCCGACATAGATCCCGGCATCGCGCGCGCCGATCACCTCCACCCTCTGGATCTTGACGAAAGACGAACGCACCGGATAGACACCATAAAGACCAGTGTCCTCGAGCTTCGCATCGGTGAGGGTGAAATTCGTGGTCTCCTGGGCGACCACACCGTTGCCCACGTAGTGACGGACCTCGAAATTCGACATCGTGAAATCGCGACCCGACACGATGACCGCGTCGGAGTGGACTCCCCGGCCGTCGAGAACAGGACGTGTGGCCGGAGTGCCGTCACCGCCCACGAGAGTGATCCTGTTCGCGTCGACCGTGATGGATTCGGAGTATTCGCCGGACCTTACCCTGATTACCGAACCGGGCGCGGCCCGGTCTATGGCCTCCTGAATCGACTGCCCCGGAAGCACCACGAACTCGCCCACCGTGGCAACGAGCCTTCGGCCGAGGCCGCGGTTGAACCGGGCGGCCGAGGTCCGCGCCGGACTGGATAGCCGACCGGCCACGGGCAGAGTCGATGGCACGCGACGCGGAGGGTCAGCGAGAGCGCTCTCATCCGTCAAGGCATTGAGGAACGCGATCAGATCCTGCCGCTGCTGAGGAGTGAGGCGGATGGGCCGGATCTTGTCATCCAGGTTAGGGGTCAAGACCCCCATCCCGGGACCGCCCCCCTTCGAGTAGAAGTCGACCACTTCATCCAGGTTCTGGAAACGGCCGTTGTGCATGTAGGGCGCGGTGAGGGCCACGTTTCTCAGGGTGGGTACCTTGAACGCCCCGCGGAGAGCGGGACTGGAGACGATGTCGCCCCTCCCTCGATCCTCGGCCTCATCGTCGAGCTTTGGCACTCCGATGACTTTGAAATCCGGGCTCGAGAACGTGGGCAGAGAGTGGCACTCGAAGCATCTCGCCTGTCCGGACCGGAAAACGTCGAAGCCTCGACGTTGCGACAGAGTGAGGGCGGCGCGGTCGCCGGCCACATAGCGGTCGAAAGGCGAGCGGGTCGAAAGCTGCGTACGTTCAAAAGCGGCGAGCGCTTTGGTGACGTTCGCCAGGTTGATCGACGAGCCCATGTGCCCGCCAAAGGCCGCATCGAACATCGATTGGTATTCGGGCAGGGTAGCCAGCTCGCCTGAGAGATTGGCGTCGGTCTCTCTCATCTCTTCAGGAGCGGTGATGGGATTCCTCGCCTGGTCTTCGAGGTCTTTCGCCCGGCCGTCCCAGAACTGGGTCTGGTTGAAGGCGGCGTTCCAAACGGTGGGCGCGCCCCGGCGAATCACCCGCCCGCCCTTCCGATCGGGACCAAGGCCCTTGCCGCCTTCCCCCATCGCCTTACCCCGGCCATCCGAGTATCCGAAATCCGGATGGTGGCAGGTCGCGCAGGACATGTCGTTCTTGCCGGAAAGGACCGGGTCATAGAACAGGAGTTTCCCGAGCGCGGCCCGACGAGCGAAGTGAGGGTCGGTGACGGAGTTGTCGGGGCGCTGAATCATGTTCGGCCAGACCGCGGCCAGACCTCCGGCCCCGCTCGGACCCGCCGTGTTGGCGGCGCCCTCCGTGTCGACCGGCACCGCCATCGCCGCCACCACGCCAATGACGGTCAAGGGCAGAAGGACCATCGCACCCAGGATTCCCGCGAAGATCTTCGGACCCCGCGACCGACGTCTAGGCGCCCGGCGCGGAGTTTTGGGCAGGGCAGAGTAGCTAGGTCGTTTGGGCGGCGGCGTGGGCATGCTCTTCCTGTTCTATTCCGAGACGCGAGACAAGCCAGCGACTCTGAAGGACAACCCAGGCGGTGCAGACGGCGCCCGCCAGATAGAACACGTTGCGATAGGCCGAGACGGGATCCACCGCATTTCGACCGAGGGCCACCATGGCGCCGCCGCACGCGGGACCCAGAAGCATGCCAAGGGCGCCGGCCATGTTGACCCAGGCCATCATGCGGCCGCGGGACTCGGACGGCACCAGAGTCGCGGCGTAGCAAAGCACCGTGCCATACATAAACGACGAGGCGATGCCCGCGCCGATCATGGAGAGGGGCAGGAAAGCCTTGGGAACGACGGCGAGCGAAGTGATGGCGGCGCCATAGAACAAAGCCCCCATCCCCAGAAGCGCGGCCCGCGGCATCCGATCGCCCATCCGGCTCGCCGGATACATCAGTAGAGCGAAGGGCAGCATCAGCATCGAGTAGAGCAACCCGACGCTGCGGTCCGACAGCCCGTGAGTCCGAGTCGCGAACAGAGCGAAGGTCACGATGATGAGACCCACGGTGAATCGTTCCACGAACGCCGCGGAAAGCGGGCCGAGAACATCGGGGTCGCGCCACGAAAGTCGTCGCGACGCGGAGGCCTCGTGGCGCTCGATCGGCAGAGTGGAGGCGTACAAGAAAGGAGCAGCCAGGGCCACGAGGGTTGAGAGTGAAGCGCCTATCAAGAAGGGCAGGCGGGCGCTCACCCCCACCAGGATGCCACCGAGGCCGCTGCCGAAAGCGATGGCCAGCATGACCGCCCCTCCGGCCAGGCCCATCGCCCTTCCTGCTCCCACGAGCGGCTTGTAGGCCGCCGCGCGAGCGAGAAGAAGAGTCGCGGCGCCCAGATGAGCCGCCCCTTCGAGGGTCCGCAAGAAAAGGATAAGCGGCGTGGCGAGCGGGAGCGAGACCACGACCAGGAGGAGGGCGTCGAGGCCACCGAGAATCATGAGCCAGCGAGCGGACAGGTGGGTGGCGCCCGAGGACACGAGCCGCGCGATCACCGGCGTGATCAGGATCGCCCCAAGCATGTTGAGGGACATGAAGGCGTGCATCGGACCCTCGTCTCCGCCGTGGAACTGGGCGAAGAGCGGCCGGATGGCCGGCGCCAGCAACGTTGCCGGCAGCATCTGCAGAAAAACCGCCGCGATGAGCCAGTGGAGCGATGCGTGTTTCGCATCCATGTCGGCAAGCTCCGGCGATGTGTCGACGTTCACCCGGCGGATTTTGTCATGCCTCGCCCTGCTGCGCCCTCAGTTTGCCCGCGCGTGGGTCGCTTTGGCCCCGACTACTCCGGGCTAGGAACAGCAGGTTGGTCCACAGCAGGACGCAGCGGCTGGCTTGGTCTCGGCTGCGGATCCGGAAGCGGCCAAAGCCTTTCGGGCCCGGAAGGTCACCGACCGAACCGTGCCGCGAAGGTCATCGAGGCTCACGCCCGCCTTGGCGACCAGTCGTTCGGCTTCGGCGCGCGCATGTTCGATCACCACCGAGCCATAGTCGATGTCCTTGACGATCTCGATATCGCCGAGGCCGGCATCTTTCAGCATGCCGAAGTAGGCATCGCGCATGGCCGCGCCGGAGATGCACCCGACGTAGGCGTAGACATCCTTCTCGATCTCCGGCGGAAGGGCCTTGTCGAGGACGATGTCGGAAATCACGAGACGCCCCCCGGGCTTCAGAATGCGCGCGATCTCCTTGAAC
>JAENWE010000173.1 GCA_016650185.1 Vicinamibacteria bacterium
GTCTTCGTCGATAACGGTCTGTTGCGCAAGGACGAAGCAGCTCAGGTCAAGGAACGATTCGAATCCAAGCTCGGGTTGCCCCTGGTCTGCGTGGATGCATCGAAGCAATTCGAGAAGGCCCTCAAGGGCGTCACCGATCCAGAGAAGAAGCGGAAGATCATCGGCAAGGAGTTCATCGACGTCTTCAAAGCGGCGGCCAAAAAGATCGGCCCGGTGAAGTTCCTGGCTCAAGGCACGCTGTATCCCGACGTGATCGAGTCGCAATCGGTCAAAGGTCCGTCGGCGGTCATCAAGAGCCATCACAATGTCGGCGGCCTGCCGAAAGCGCTCGGCTTCAAGCTGGTCGAACCTCTGCGTGAACTCTTCAAGGATGAGGTGCGCGCGGTCGGCCTGCGCCTGGGACTCGAAGAGGAGTTCATCTTCAGACAGCCTTTCCCCGGCCCGGGTCTCGCCATTCGCGTGATCGGCCCCGTCTCCCGTCCCGCCCTCGACACCCTGCGCGAAGCCGACGCGGTGGTGGTCGACGAGATTCGCAAGGCGGGCTTGTACCGGAAGGTCTGGCAGTCCTTCGCGGTCCTGCTCCCGGTGAAGTCCGTGGGGGTTATGGGCGATGGACGCACCTATGACAACACCATCGCGGTGCGCACCGTCGATTCGGCCGACGGGATGACCGCGGACTGGGCCCGCCTGCCCCACGACCTGCTGGCGAAGATCTCGTCGCGCCTGATCAATGAAGTGAAAGGCATCAACCGGGTGGTGTACGACATTTCAAGCAAGCCGCCCGCGACGATTGAATGGGAGTGATGCTGTCGTCTGGGGCAGCGCCGTGTGAATCCTCGCCCTGCCCTTCCAGTCGATTTTCGCTGGGCCGGATCGCGGGTGCCCTCAGGGACCGCGAGCCTCGAACCATCGAGGGCACAACTCACACCGCAGCGGTGGCGCTGGTGTTGCGCGCGAGCGGCCAGGGCCTGGAAGCCCTCTTCATCAAACGGGCAGAGCATCCCCAAGATCCCTGGTCGGGTCACGTCGGCCTTCCCGGCGGCCGAGCGGAAAGTCACGATCCGGGCCTGCTGTACACGGCCATCCGCGAAACCGAAGAAGAGATCGGCTTGAGGCTGGTCTGGGACCGGGATCTCCTGGGCGCCTTGGACGAAACCCGGGCCAGCGCCCGGACGAAATCCATCGACATGAAGATCGCGCCCTTTGTTTTCGCAGCCGAGGAGGCGCCCGATCTGCTGACCCTCTCGGACGAAGTCGCGGCCACCCACTGGATTCCGCTCGTGGACCTCTTCGATTCGGCCCACGCCGCCTCGGTCACCATGCGGCACGCGGGCCAAACCCTCCGCTTCCCCGCCATTGAAATCCGGGGCCTCACCATCTGGGGTCTCACCCTGCGCATGCTGCGGAACTTCGAGACGCTGATCACGCCTCCGTGAAGGTCGCGCTCTCGATCGCGGGCTCCGACTCGGGTGGCGGGGCGGGAATCCAGGCCGACCTCCTGACCTTCGCGGCCCATGGCGTCCACGGAACCTGCGCGATCACCGCGATCACCGCCCAGAACACAGTGGCGGTTACGGCCTGGCAGGCGATCGAGCCGAGGATGGTGCGCGCCCAGATCGAAGCGGTGGCCGATGACATGACCCTCTCCGCCCTCAAGACCGGCATGTTGGCCAATTCCGCCATTATCGAGGTGGTGGCCTCCGTGATCGCCGCGCGCGGTTTCGAGAACCTCGTGGTCGACCCGGTGATGGTGGCAAAGAGCGGAGACCGGCTGCTGGATCCGGCGGCCGAACTCTTGTACCTCGAACGTCTCTTCCCCCTCGCCGCCCTGATCACGCCGAACATCCCCGAGGCCGAGGCCCTGCTGTCGCGCACGATCCGATCGGTCGACGAGATGAAGGACGCGGCGAGGTCCTTCGCTCGCCTGGGCTGCCGCGCGGTCCTGGTGAAAGGCGGCCATCTGGATGGCGATCCCACCGATATCCTTTGGGACGGCTCGCGACTGCACGAATTCGTCACGCCTCGCATCGACACCAGAAACACGCATGGCACCGGCTGCACGTACTCCGCGGCCATAACGGCGCGGCTGGCCTTCGGCCACGACATCGAGACGTCCGTGCGCGGGGCCAAGCAGTACCTGACCGCCGCGATTCAGGAGAGCTACTCGCCGGGCAAGGGGCACGGTCCGGTGCGGCACCTCAACAGCGGAGCGGCGGCCGCCCTTGCCCGCGCTACCGGGCCGCACAAGAAACCGCGGGTCTATTAGTCTCGGTCCCAAAACGTAGAATCGATTCATGGACACCAAGGCGCTGCTCTCTCGACTCGGCATCGAACCCATTAATTCCGGGGGCAAAGGCCTCAACTGGGTCGCCCGCCCGTCAGGGGAGGAGATCATCTCGACCAACCCCGCCAACGGAGAAGTACTGGCCCGCGTGCAGGGGGTGAGCGACGTCGAGTACGACCGGGTCGTCGACGAGGCGGCCGAGACCTTCCAGCGTTGGCGAGCGGTGCCCGCACCCAAGCGTGGCGAGATCGTTCGCCAGATCGGGGATGCTCTCCGCATCCACAAAGAAGACCTCGGGGCCCTGGTCACCCTCGAGATGGGCAAGATCTTGGCCGAAGGCAAGGGCGAAGTGCAGGAGATGATCGACATCGCGGACTTCGCCACCGGTCTCTCGCGGCAGCTCTATGGGCTGTCGATGCACTCGGAACGCCCTGGCCACCGCATGTATGAACAATGGCATCCGCTCGGCCCCATCGGCGTGATCAGCGCCTTCAACTTCCCCGTCGCGGTGTGGTCGTGGAACGCCCTGGTGGCCGCCGCGTGCGGTGACACCGTGGTCTGGAAGCCGTCCGAGCTGGCGCCCTTGACCGCCATCGCCACTCAGAAGATCGCCGACCGCATTCTGGATCGTCACGGATTCTCCGGCGTCTTCACCCTTGCCGTCGGAGGCGCGTCCCTGGGCGCACGGCTCTCGACGGACCCGCGGCTTCCCCTGGTGAGCTTCACCGGCTCCACCGCGGTCGGGCGCAAGGTGGGCGAAAACACAGCCAAACGACTCGGGCGCAGTCTCCTCGAACTCGGCGGCAACAACGGCATCATCGTGATGAAGGACGCGGACCTGGACCTGGCCCTGCGCGGGGTGGTGTTCGGCGCGGCGGGAACCGCCGGTCAGCGCTGCACCAGCACGCGACGATTGTTCCTGCAAAAGGAGATCGCGGCGGCTTTCACGGCGTCTTTGGTCAAGGCCTATGGGCAGATCAAGGTCGGCGACCCCATGGACCCCCAAACTCTGATGGGGCCGCTGATCAACGAACGCGCGGTCTCGGGCTTCAAGCGCGGGGTTGAGAACGCGGTCGCCGAGGGCGGGGAGGTCCTGTTCGGCGGCAGGGTCATCAAGGATCGGTTCGTTGAGCCGACCATCATCAAGGCGCGCGCCGACATGAAGATCGTCTGCGAAGAGACCTTCGCTCCCATTCTGTACGTGATCGAGTTCGATGAATTCGGAACCGCCATGAAGGCGCACAACGACGTGCCCCAGGGCCTGTCATCGGCGATCTTCACCACCAACCTGCTCACCGCGGAGACATTCCTGTCCGCGACCGGCAGCGACTGCGGCATCGCGAACGTGAATATCGGCACCTCGGGCGCCGAGATCGGGGGCGCGTTCGGCGGAGAGAAGGACACGGGCGGCGGACGCGAGTCCGGTTCGGACGCCTGGAAGGCCTACATGCGCCGGCAGACCAACACCATCAACTACTCGAAGGATCTGCCCCTGGCCCAGGGCATCGTTTTCGGATCCTAAGGTCCGCCCCGCCGCCTTGGAGCTACCACCCACCCCCTCCTACGCGCGAAGTAAGCGCCGATCGGCGCTCTCGATCCGGGACTTGACCGGTTAGGGCTTCATCACTCTCCTCGGACCGCAAACTCTCAAGGGCGCAACAGGAGATCGTCGTAGATCTGCTGCATCGCGCGCATGCACTCGGAGATGTCGTAACGCTTCGAGGCCTGCTGCGCTCCCGCCTCGAGCCGGACCTTGAGTGAGGGATCCGCGAAAACGCCGGCCAAGGCGGCGCCGAGTTTCTCGTGGTCTTTCGGAGGAACCAGGAGTCCGGTCCTCTGGTCGTGGATCACCTCGCGACATCCATCCACCGCGGTAGAGACAATGGCCTTACCGGCGGCCATGGCTTCAAAGAGAACGAGGGGCGTACCCTCGTAGTTGGACGAAATACACAACACATCGGTGGCGGCGAGGATCTCGGGCACATCCTTGCGATGCCCGGCGAAGACGAAAGCCTCGGAGACGCCGAGTTCATGAGTCTGGGTCTTCAAGGACCCAAGCAGGTCGCCGTCCCCGACGATAAGGAAGCGGACGCCGGGCACTCGCGCAACCACAAAGGCGGCGGCCGCGATCAGCGTCTCGTGGCCTTTCTGGGCGTTCAGCCTTCCAATGGTCGTGATCACGCGCGCGTCCATGGGCATGCCCAGTTCGGCGCGGAGCGCATATCCCTCGTCGCGCGGTCTCGGAGCGAACTGGTCGAGGGGAGCTCCATTGAAAACGACGCTGACTCGGTCTTCCGGCACAAAGCGATCGCGAATCAGAAAGTCGGCGGTGGATTGGCTGACCGCGATGGCCTGAGCGGTCAGATCGCGAAGGAAGAGGTCCGGCGCCTTTTGGTAGCCGGGCATCTTCGGATCGGCGAAGTGTTCGTGGAGCACGAGAGGAATTCGGGCGAGGCGGGCCGCGATCCGCCCGAAGTTCGAAGCCGCATATCCGTGAACGTGCAGAATCCGAGCGCGGGTACGCTGAATCTCGCGGCCGATGTCGCCTATGAGGCGCGGGTCGAAGGCCGACCGGCCCAGCATCCGGGCCGGGACGCCCTCGGCCCGAAGCGCACGGGTCGCCTCGTCCTCATTCTTGAGCCCGGCGAGGTGCGGCACGTAGCGAGCCCGGTCATACCGGGGAAACCACCAGGCAAAGAGCCTCGAAACCCCGTGAATACTGGACCCGGAGACCCCGAACTTGTCGCACACATGGAGAACGGGGTGGGGCATGGCGTGACCCGAACCTTAAAGGGCCTCCTCCCAAAAGGGCAACCGCCCCTCGTCACTTCGTGGACGGATTGGACTTTTGTGCGATCAGCGTCCTCGCGTACCATTCGGATGCTGCATTGAGGTCCCCATGAGAAAATTCCTCGTCGTCGCCTTCGTCGTCCTGGCCACCGGTGCGGGAGCTCAGGACTGCTCCATCATCGGTCAGAACCAAACCGTATACCAGACGCTCAAGGACTGGTACTACTGGTATCGCAATCTCCCGACGGTCAGCCCTTCAACTTTCGCGAGTCCTGAAGCCCTGCTGGACACGGTCCGCTATCGCCCAATCGACAACACCTTCAGCTATGTCTCGAGCGCCAGCTCGAGTCAGGCCTTTTACGGCGACTCTCAATACCTCGGCTTCGGCTTCTCGATGAAATTCACGGTGGGCTATGAACTTCGGGTCACGGACGTCTTTCCCGCATCGCCCGCGGCCGAACTCGGATTCGACCGGGGCAGTGAGATCCTGGCCCTGAACGGCAAGTCCATTCAACAGACTTATGAGGACGGTGAGTGGAACACCATCTGGGGCGGCGAGGAGGAGGGGTACGCGCTCGAGGTCTCGTTCAAGAACGCGGCGGGCGAGGCCAGGAGCGGGAGAATCGCCAAGCGCGTGGTCACAATCCCCACGGTACCCCTGACCCAGATCCAGGAGGTCGGCGGAAAGAAGGTCGCCTACATCGTCTTCAAGAATTTCGTGGAGCCCTCCTACGCGGCGCTCGACGCTGCTTTCGCCCAGGCCAAGGCCGGCTCCGCCACCGAACTCGTTCTGGACCTGCGCTACAACGGCGGGGGCCTGATCGCGGTGGCTCAGTACCTGGGCGGGCTCATCGGAGGCGACCGAACCTCGGGTGAAATCTTTGCCCAGTACGTTCACAACGACAAGCGCGGGTCGAACAACAACGCGATCCGGTTTCCCCGGCCGGCCGACGCCTTCCCGCTGAGCAGGCTGATCGTGATCACCACCAAGTCCTCCGCCTCCGCGAGCGAGCTCATCATCAATGCCCTCAAGCCTTTCATTCCCGTCGTGGTGGTCGGCGACAACTCCTACGGAAAACCGGTGGGCCAATACGGATTCCGCATTTGCGAGAAGATGCTCTGGCCCGTGAGCTTCAGCGTTCAGAACGCTCTGGGTCAGGGCGACTACTACGATGGCTTCGTGCCGGATTGCCGCGCCGCGGACGACATCAACCGTCCGCTGGGCGACCCCAAGGAAGCCTCCCTCGCCGCGGCTCTTACCTACGTCGAGACCGGCGCCTGTCCAGCCGGCGCCGCCGTTTCCGCCGCCTCGTCGGATCGGGGCCGCCCCGGCCCCGCGATCCGGGCCCACGCCGAGAACGGCTGGCAGGCCCTCCGCGTCGCCTACTGAGAGAAGGCGCGATCAGAACGGTCGGCCAAAGGCGGCCCGCGCCTCAAGTGACAAGACCTGGCGTGATCGTCCCACCCTTACCCTGTTGAACTCAAGGAGACTCAAATTTCATGAAGCGCACACTTTCCATTCTTGCCCTCGTCGGCCTCGGGGCCATCGCCTCCGCCCATCCCCATTTCAACAAGACCATCACCGCCGCCCTGCCGGGCGGGGTCGAGGCCACGATCACCTACAACACCACGCCGGCCAATGAGACTCGAGCCACGGACGCGCCGATCGGCGTCTTCACCACGCCGCGCGGACCCAAATTGAAACTGTCCGCCGATGTAAAGACCGGCGAAACCGTCTCGGTGCCGGCCGGAGAGTACGTTATCGGTGTGATCAAGTTGAGCGCTTCGGACTGGACCATGGCCCTCTACCCGGGCTCCCTCGCTCGGGGCGCCGCCGCCGACCCGGCCAAAGTCATCAAGCTCGAATCCATCTTCGACTCGAAGGTGGCCCCGGCGGATCACATGCTCATCGACATTACGCCCGGGCATGGGAAGTTCGAGGGCAAGGCGGTGCTGACCCTTCACTTCGGAACGCTCTTCCTGTCGGGCCTACTGGGCTAACCAAAGAGCTCGCCCGTCGCGCCTCCTCATGAACGGAGAGCGACGGGTCAGACGTAGGCCCGCAGTGTCGCTTGCACCATGACCTCGCGGGTGAAGTCCTTCAAGAAGCTCTCCCGGCCCGCGGCGCCGTAGCGGGCGAGAGTTTGTGAAGAGTCCAGCGTCTCGCCCAGGGCCCGAGCCAGCGCTTCGTGATCGCGAGGCGGCGCTAGTCGGCCCGTTTTGCCGTCGACCACCGCGTCCGGGATACCGCCGGCTCGGGTGGCGACCACGGGCCTGGAGAAGCACATCGCGTCCAGAACCGATGTGCCCAGCCCTTCGAGATGAGAGGACAGGCAAAAAAGATCGAGGCAGGGGATGAGAGCGTCGAGGTCACTTCTGAATCCCGCGAAGATCACGCGGTCGCTGATCCCCAGGGCGGCGGTCAATGACACCAGCTCGGCCTTGAGCGGCCCATCACCACAGATCAGGAAGCGACACTCGGGTTTCGCCTTCAACACGATGGCGGCGGCCCGAAGCAGGGTCGCATGGTCTTTGTGATCGACCAATTGGGCGACGTTGCCGACAACGGGTGCGCCCGCCGGGATGCCAAGGGCGCGCAGGGCGTCACGTCCTCCCTTTTCAGGCTGGCGATCCTTGACCCCTTCATGGACGAGAACGACTTTCTCTGCCCTCACTCCGCTCGAAATGAGGACTTCGCGCACGGCCCGGCTGACGGCAAGAACCCGGTCCGTACGACCGTACTTCAGGCGGGACAGGAATCGAAGCGAGAAATCGACGCGGCGGCTGGCCACGACTCGAGGCCGGGGCGTTATTCGCCGGGCCCCCAGAAGGGCCCCGAGGAGTCCGTGCGATTCGTGGACGTGAATCACATTCGGAAGAAAGACGCGTACCGCTTCTCCAATCGCGCGCACGGTCTGCCATGAGAGATCTCCCCGGCCCACCGTCGCCGGATGCCCCGGGAGCGAGGCCATTGAAGCTCGGGCTGCGAGTTCGCCTCGCTTGTTCGCGAAGATCTTCACGTGGTGACCGAGAGTGACCTGGCCTTCCGCGGTCAGGACGATTTGATTCTGCCCTCCTCGCCATTCGGTCGCGGTGTCGACATGGAGGATTCTCATGAAGGCCGCGACGTCTGCAGGGCCTTGAGCTTCGCGAATTTCTGACGGACGTAGAAGGCATTAAGACGGGAAATGCGGTAGCCGATCCAACCCATGAGAAGCCCGCGCTTGAAGATGTAGTTCCGAATGAAGGCGAACACGGACGCCGCCTCGCCCACTCCAAGACGCGCCCGCCGGCCCTTGGCGTAGGCCGCCTGCGCCCACAGCGTGGTGTAACGATCGATCCTGCGGAGATGCTCTTCCTCGTCGCGATAGGGCCGATGAATGATCTCGCCTTCGAGGCGCCCCACCGGGCCGTCCACATTCACCGATTCGTGCACCAGATCTCCGGCAAAACGCCCGCGCCTTCGATCGAACAGTCGCAGCTGCCAGTCGGGGTACCAATCCGTCGCGCGAATCTCGTGACCCAGGTAGTGGGTGACGCGGGGAATACGGTAGCCCGCCCTTGGGAGAGACGGCAGGGCGCAAACCTCCTGAATGCCCTTCCGCAGCACATGGCTTACCTCCTCGTCGGCGTCCAGTGACAAGACGATGTCGTGTCGCGCCTGATCGACGGCAAAGTTCTTCTGAGCCACAAAGGCATCGAACCCTCGCTCCAGAAGGCGCACCCCGGCGGCGTTGACCCGAGCCACCGTCGAATCTACCGACCCGCCATCGACGACCAGAACTTCGTCGCAAAAAGCGACACTCCGAAGGGCGGCCTCGATCCGATCCTCCTCATTCTGAGCGATCAGGACCGCGGAGATCTTCGGCACGGGAACGATGATATCGGCCCCCGGGGTGCGCGGCGCCCGACGATTGCGCAAACTGTGGGTCTCTCGCGTCCCGGCAGAAGGCGTCGAGTGCGCCATTCCACAA
>JAENWE010000174.1 GCA_016650185.1 Vicinamibacteria bacterium
CGCCGAACCCGCCGCCGACGGCCAGGGTCAGGGTGCCGGACGGCCGGATGCTCGCGCCGAAGTTGTGACGCATGTTCGCGTAGGTTCGTCCCGCGTAGTAGTCCCAGCTCGGCGAGGCGTCGTAGCCGAACTGAAGCTGCTTCGGACCGGCGTAGTCGAACAGGAAGTCGAACCCGCCGGCGGGCTTCCCTCCTTCGCTCGACACGGTGTGATCTCCGAAGGCGCCGAAGCCGAGACTGCTGAACCAGGTCTTCTTGCCGTCGCTGAACACGGATCGATAGGCGCCGCCTCTGGCGGTGCGCTTGCCCACCTGGGTCAAGAAGCCGCTGTCGGCGCGAAAGCCCGATGAGATCTGCTCGCCCCTCGCCTCCCAGAACCACTTTCGCGTCTGGCGATAGTAGCGAAGCAGCATCGCCGAACCGCCGAAGGACCCGACGGTCTGATCGTGATTGCGAGCGAACGTATCCGGGTAATGCGTATCCGAAGCGACTACCTGGAAGCGGAGGCGATCGGATTTTCCAAGCCTGATGTCGCCATCGACACCCGCGAGATTGTTGCGGTAGTCGCCTCCGTTACGCAGAGTCGCCACCGCTCCGATCGACGAACCCTCCCCAAGGTCGGCCCGGTACCGGGCCACGGCTTCGGTGGAACGAACCGACAGGGTGTCTTCGTCCGACCCTTCGTATCCTGGAATCAGGATGTTCGTGATCTTGTCGCGGGCCGCAAAGGCCCCGAAAGCGCTCCGGCCTTCCTTGCCGGTGGCCTTAGCTCCCCAGGTGGGGTCGGCCACCGTCCTCGAGAACACGAGAGAAAATGGCGTCGAGAAGATGTCGGCGCCTTCGAGGAAGAAGGGCCGCTTTTCCGGGAAGAAAAGGGCGAACGAGTTGTTCACATCGAGTTGAGCCACGTCCGCCTCGACCTGGGAGAAGTCGGGATTCACCGCGGCGTTCAAGGCCACGTTCGGGGTCACGCTCCATCGCACCGACACGCCCACGTCGCCGTTCGCGTCTCCATTGGCCCACGGACCGCCCGGGAAATCCGGTCGTCGGTCCGTACGAAGGCCGGTCACGGTCGGCGTGATTTCGATGTTGCGTCCCGGCTCCATGCCCTCAAGTCCGGTGAGCTTGTCGAATTGGCAAATCAGACACTCGCGCTTGTTGTCGAAGTACTGCGACCGCATACGATGCCGGACCGAACGCGGCCAGTCACGCATGGTCATGAAGCCCCAGGTCTGGGGCTCGGAGCTGCGAGGGAACCGCAGCGACGAAAAAGGAATCGCCACCTCGACCAGGTAGCCGCTCTCGGTGATGCGCGCGCGCGACTCCCAGATGGCGTCCCAACTCCAGTCTTCGCTCCCGTCAACGTCTGAGTTGGATGCATCCATCTGCACGCCGAGGGGATTGATCCGGAACTGAACCCCGCGCCGCCCGTCGTTGAAGGTGTCGAGGAAGAAACCGACGGTGTCGTCCAGGAACGGTCTGTCCCGATCGTCCAGGTGCGCACGGATCCGGCCGGGCTCCGGATCCCGGGCGTCGAATGCGACGTAGATGTGGCCTTCGTCAAAGGCCACGTACGACGTGGTCTCCACCGGCGCCTTGATGTTGTCGCCGGGATTCCATTCATAGTCGAGGGGAATGCGGACCGCGGTCTTCCAGATGTCGTCATCAAGCAGCCCGTCGATTCTCGGCGACTGGGTAGCGCGGGCGATCGGTCGGATCTGCTTCGTTTGGCTCGCTTCAGGCGCAGTTTCTTGTGGGACCAACAGCAGGACGGCCGACAGGAGCAAGGGGGTCACGAATACCTCGGGAAAGGCGCCCCCAGCGAATCTGCCAGGGCCGCTGACCTATTTGACGAGTGGGATCCTCTAATGGTTCCGAAGGGAAGACGGCCGATGTCGTTCCCCTACTTTTCCCAGAAGAACTTCCCGCGCTTTTGGGGCGTGGGCAGGAGCTCGTTCATGGTGGCCGCGTCGTATAGCCGGCCGTTCACCATGGTGTGGCTGACCTTCTCGGTGACGCGGATGTCGGTGAGTGGGTTTCCGTCGATCACCATGACGTCCGCGAGCTTCCCCACTTCGAGCGAACCGATATCCTTGTCGAGGCCGAGGTAGGAGGCGCCCACAATGGTGGCCGCCTTCAGCACCTCGAGCGGCTTCATGCCGCCCTGGGCCAGCATCCACATCTCCCAGTGAGCGCCCAGGCCTTCGCGTTGTCCGTGGGCTCCCACGTTCACCTTCACCCCGCGCTTCGCCAGTTCGTTGGCGCTCTTCGAGATGTCGACGTGGTTGAAATCGTTGTCGCCTGCGGACATGGTGGGGCGCATGGCCCTTGAATCCACATTCTCCTGAGGCACGAAGGTGAGAAGGCGCTTGTTCTGCCACACCCGCGTCCGCTCATACCAGTAGTTCTCTCCCGAAAGGCCGCCGTACCCCACGATGAGGGTCGGGGTGTAGCCGCTCTTCGACTGGCTCCAGAACTGCAGCGCGTCCTCGTAGAGCGTCTTGACCGGCACCGAATGCTCGACCCCGGTGTTCCCGTCGGCGACCATGGTCATGTTGTGCATGAAGAGCGACCCGCCCTCGGGCACCACCATCATCTCCAGTTCACGGGCCGCCGCGACGATCTGCTGGCGCTGTTCACGACGCGGCTGGTTGTAGCTTTTCACGCTGAACGCGCCTACCGCTTTCAGCTTCTTGAGGTGGAACCGGGCGTCGTCGAGAGAATTGATCTCCGCCCGGAAGTCGCCGCCCGCGCCATAAAGAATGGTGCCGGTGGAGAAGATTCGGGGCGCGGTGATGAGGCCGGCCTTCGCCATCTCGGACGCGGCGAAGACGGTCGAAGTGTCGTGGGAAGGATCATGGATGGTGGTCACTCCGAAGGCCAGGCTCGCGTACATGACCCAATTCCGCTGCGGCACGATCTCCTCCGTTCCGAACCCACCGTGCCAGTGCACATCCACAATGCCGGGCATCACCGTCTGGCCCGACACATCGACCACCTTGGCGTCGCTCGGAATTCGGGTGGACCCGCGGGGTCCGACCGCGACGATCCGGTTGTTCTCGACCACGACGACCCCGTTGGAGATGACCTGATCGCCCTTCATGGTGATCACGCGACCCCCAACGAGCGCGATCTTGGATCTGGGCACATCGGCGTCGGCGGTGAAGCCGATGTCCTTTCCGGTGGCGGGCGGATCGGGAAGCTTCTCGGCGTCGGCCAGGAACTTGAAGCTGTTCGCAAGCGACCGCTCGAAGAGTTCGGGGCCAAGAGCCCAGTGGAGTTTCGCTGAGTCGCCGGACCAGTGGAGATACTCTCCCGCTTCCTTGCTCACCTGAGTGACCGGGAAGGCCGAGGTCTTCGGGCCGAGGTCGACCTTCTGACCCGACATCACGAAGGCGGCGATGAGGGCCTTGAAGCCTTCTCGGAAGGCCACCCATTTGCCGTCGGGGGACACCTTGAACTCGGTCGCTTCCTTCGATGAGAAGTGCGCGCGTTCGTCTCGGCCGTCGAGACCGATGCTGGACAGGCTGCGCGTCTCGCCTTCGTTCTTTTGGAAGAACGCCCGGTCGCTCCCGGATCCGAAATGGGGCCGCACGCCCCGCTTCACCAGCAAGGTCTGTGGCCCGCCGGTTTCGGCCACCTTGTAGAGGCCGGTTTTCGAGGAGTACAGCTCGGAGCGAAGGAAACCTCCGCCCGTCCTTCGGTACACGATGGTGGCGCCGTCGGGCGAGAACGCCGGCTCGACATAGTGGCCGGGCTCACCCACCACCACGCGCCCTTCGCCCCCGGAGGCCGAAACCACGCGCACCGTGGCCAGTTTGTCGTCGTCCCAGGTCGTGTAGACAACGCTCTTGCCGTCTCGCGAGAACGACGGGTAC
>JAENWE010000175.1 GCA_016650185.1 Vicinamibacteria bacterium
CAATCCTCTGCTCGGCCCCAACGATCCCGATCTGGGACCGCGGTTCCCCGACATGTCGCAGCCCTACGACGCCACGCTGCGCGCCCGGACTCTCGCCGCGTTTCGCAGTGTGGGGGCCGCCGTCCACGAGGGCATTTACGTCGGTCTGCTCGGCCCCAGCTACGAGACGCCCGCCGAGATCCGCATGTTCCGTCAGATGGGCGCGGACGCGGTCGGCATGTCGACGGTTCTCGAAACCATCGCGGGGCGCCACATGGGCCTCACCGTCATCGGCATCTCGTGCCTGACCAACGCCGCCTCCGACACCGGGCAAGAGGCGCTCTCTCACGAATCGGTCCTCGAGGAAGGACGAAAGGCCGGGGGAACATTCGTGGCCGCACTCCAGGCCACTCTGGGGTCGATCCAGTGAAATCGAAGGGAAAGGCGGGGTCCTTAAAGAGCCCAACGCCGCCGCTTCAAGGATTGTCCGACTACGCCCGGGAGGCGCGCAAGGGCGCCGTGGCGCCCTTCTCCCACTTCAAGGTGGGTGCGGCTCTGCTCACGGTGGATGGCGAGATCATCACGGGCAGCAACATCGAAAGCGCCACCTACGGCCTGACCCTGTGCGCCGAGCGGATTGCGGTGTTCAAGGCGGTTTCAGAAGGCTTCCGCAAGTTCTCGGCCGTCGCGGTGGTCGCGGACTCGATCAAGGTCACGACGCCGTGCGGTTCGTGCCGCCAGGTCCTTTGGGAACTGTGCGGAGATATCTGGGTCCACATCGCCAATCTCAGGGGCCAAAAGAGGACGATGCGCCTCTCGTCGCTTCTGCCCGAACCTTTCGACAAACGCTTCCTGTAAGGGCTCAGATGTCGGGCAGACCACCCCTCGATTCAGGCGCGCGATACCACGAGACGCGATACCACGAGAGATGAAGCTCGAGCAGAAGAGAGGGTCCGCGAGCACCCAGGCGGGAGTGGGCCAATGATCCCCGAGCTCCGCGCCACTCACCCCCGAGGGGGAAGGAGCCTTCCTCACTCTGACTGGTCGAGGCTGCTCACGGAATCGCGCAATCCCAGATCGCTCAACCTGGACCGCATGGCGACCGAAAAGGTCGTAACCCTTCTCCTGGACGAAGACCGCCTCGCCCTGATCGCGGCCAAAAAAAAGGCGCGCGACATCGCCTCCGCGGCCCGACTGGTCGCGAAGGCCTTCTCCACCGGGGGGCGGACACTATTCGTGGGCGCCGGCACCAGCGGCCGTTTGGGAGTGCTGGAGGCGGCCGAGTGTCCGCCGACTTTCGGCACCCGCCCCGAAATGATTCTCGGCATCATGGCGGGGGGCGAGGATGCGGTTTTCCGTGCCAAGGAAGGCTCGGAAGACCGGGCCGACCTTGGCGAAGGGGCGGTGAGCGCGGTGACCTCGAAAGACGTGGTTGTCGGAATCTCCGCGAGTTCGGTGACGCCCTTCGTGCGGGCCGCGCTCAAGAAGGCGCGCAGCCGTCGGGCCAAGACCGTCCTCGTGACCTGCGCGCCCCAGACCCGACTGAAGACGCTCGCCAACGTCGTCATCGCCATACGCACCGGTCCCGAAGTTCTCACCGGCTCGACCCGGCTAAAGGCCGGATCCGCGACCAAGGCCGTTCTGAACGCGATCACCACCGCGGCCATGATCCGTCTGGGCAAGTCCTACTCGAACTACATGGTCGATCTGAAGCAGACGTCGAAGAAGCTCGAGGATCGGGCTCGTCGGATCGTCGCGGTGTCGACCGGGGTGAACATGGCCGAAGCCGATCGCCTGCTGCGCGCGGCGGATAACGAAGTCAAGACCGCCATTGTGATGGGCCATTTGCGTCTCGACGCGCCGGCTGCCCGGCGGAAGATCACTCTGGCGAACGGCCACGTCCGCAAGGCCGTGAGCGACAGACGCCGACGGTAGGGCGGACTTCCAAACACCCGCTCGAGGCGCTCGGCTCCTCGAGACCCTGGGCCGGAACACCGTGCCGACGAGTACTCGGGACATCAACCCGGGGGGCGTGACATTCCGGAGACTTGAGCGTGGCCCAGAACTTCCCTGCGCCGCTCGCTCGGCCGGGGAGATCACGATGAGTTCTGCGCGCCACCACCCAACCGCCGTCGTCGTTTTGTGGACGCTCATGATCGGCGGCCTGATCCTCGTCCCCCAGGCTTCATTCACCCAGGCGACGCCCGCGAAGGAAGCGCCACCCATCGCTTCGATGAGCGCCCTCACCTTGTGACCTGACCGGAGTCTGGTGGCGCCGAGCCGCGAGGATGTCGGATGGCCGTCGCCGGTACGGCTAGACTTCGTGGTTCATGGGATTCACTGCGGGATCGCGCCTGGGGCCCTACGAAATCAACGGCCTCATCGGCGCCGGCGGCATGGGCGAGGTTTTCCGCGCGCACGACACGAGGCTTGGGCGCGATGTCGCCATCAAGGTTCTTCCGGCGGCGTTGGCTCAGGACTCCGAGCGCGTTGGTCGGTTCCGTCGCGAGGCGCAGATCCTTGCCACCCTGAATCACCCGAACATCGCGGCTATTTACGGACTCGAGGAAACGAGTGGGACGGTCGGCCTGGTAATGGAACTCGTCGCGGGCGACGATCTGTCCCAGCGGCTGCGCGCCGGCGCGATTCCCGTCCATGAAGCGATCGCCATGGCGAGACAGATCGCCGAGGCCCTCGAAGAAGCCCACGAACACGGCATCGTCCATCGCGACCTCAAGCCCGCCAACGTCAAAGTCACGCCGGACGGCAAGGTCAAGGTCCTCGACTTCGGTCTGGCCAAGGCGCTTGAAGACGGCAGCGGCGGCGGCTCCAATCCCCAACTCTCGCACTCTCCCACCATGTCGCGCCACGCGACCGAAGCGGGACTCATCCTCGGCACCGCGGCGTACATGAGCCCCGAGCAGGCCCGCGGAAAGGCCGTAGACAAGCGCGCGGACATCTGGTCGTTCGGCGTCGTGCTGTTCGAAATGCTCACCGGCCAACGTCTTTTCGCAGGCGAAACGCTCAGCGACACGCTGGCCGCGGTTTTGAAGGAAGAAGTCCCCTGGACCACGCTGCCGCCCGGGGGCGCCCCGGGTGGTGACCCAGCTCCTGAGACGCTGCCTCGCCCGCGATCCGCGACAAAGGCTGCGCGACATCGGCGAGGCCCGCATGGCTCTGTCGGAGCCGCTCGATCCATCGGCCCCATCCCCATCATTGTCGGCCGCGCCCAGCGCGGTGGCTGTGCGACGCCCCATCCATCTGGCCGCCCTGGCCGTCCTCGCTCTCGCTTCCGCCGTCACCGGCGCATGGCTGTGGGCGGGCCTCCCCCTCCGCCCGGCCGCGGCCTCGCCGGTGACGCGATTCACGATCCCGATGGCACCGGGGCAGGTCCTCGCCGGCAACGGCGGACCCGCGATAACTCGCGACGGACGCATGATTGCCTACGTGGCGCGGGACGTCTCGGGGGTGTCGCGCCTGCACCTGCGGAGCCTCGATCACTTCGAGCCGGTCGTCGTTCCCGAGAGCGAAACCGCGCAGCAGCCGTTCTTCTCCCCCACCGGCGACCGGGTGGCTTTCTTCGCGAGGGGGAAACTCATGACCGCGCCCGTTTCGGGCGGCGCCCCCACTGCAATCGCCGACGCGTCCTATCAAACGTTCGGAGGAAGCTGGGGCGAGGACGACTCGATCGTGTACGTGCCCACGCTGATGTCGGGGCTGCTGAAGATTTCCTCGTCGGGCGGCAAACCTCAGCCCCTGACCGAACCTGACGGCGCGTCCAAAGGCTACGCGCATGCCTTCCCACACTCTCTTCCCGAGAACCGCGGCCTTCTCTTCTCGATCTGGGGCGGTGTCAACATGGAAGGAGCCGGGACCGCCTTCTGCCACCAGGCTCGCCGACCTGGAAAATGGTGTCGCCCGCGACGTGGCAATCGTCGTATGCCGCGTCCGGCCACCTCCTGTCCGGAGGCGCACGCAACCTCACCGTTCTCCCCTTCAACCCCGATCGTCCTGCCGCCCCGGGTGCTCCCACCATGGTGGTCGAGGACGTGTTCACGACACCCAACATCAACACCTCCTGGTACTCGACATCCCTGACGGGGACGCTCGTCTATGTGCCGGGCGACGTGACCCTGGGGTCGCTTGCGTGGATCGATCGGAACGGGGCCGTCTCGAAGATCGAGGAAGAACCATCGAGGCTCTCGGATGCGAACCTCTCTCCGGACGGCACGCGGGTCGTGTTCGTTCAGGACAACAGCCTGTGGACGATGGAATTGCGCCGTCAGACGCTGACCCGGCTCACGCTCGATGGCGAGGGCAACAACCGGTTCGCCACCTGGAGCCGGAACAGCTCGACCGTGCTCTTTTCGTCGAACCGAAGCGGGGAATGGGAGACCTACTCCGTTCCTGCGGGCGGCGGGCCGGCAAAACTCCTCCTGAAGCGACCCGGGATCCAGCTTCCCCTTTCCACGGCCCCGGATGGGACGCTGCTCTTCGCGGAACGCCTCAAGGGGAACAGTACCGACATCTTCATGCTGTCCCCCAAGGGCGAAGTCACACCCTTTCTGGTGTCCCCCTTCAGCAAGGTGGGCGGTCAGTTCTCCCCCGATGGACGGTTCGTGGCCTACGTCTCCGACGACACGGGGCGCGACGAGGTCTACGTGCGTTCGGTGGCCCGGCCCGAGGTGGCGGTGGCGGTCTCGACCGACGGTGGTCGAGGTCCGAAATGGTCGCGCGATGGAAAGGAACTCTTCTACCGGCGCGGCGACGCGTTCCTTGTCGCCCGCGTTACGACCGCGGACGCGCTCTCCGTGAGCGATTCGAGGAGGCTCTTCGAACTCCAGGTCGCCTCAGCCACCACAACACAGCAGACGGGGTACGGGGTCTCGCCCGACGGCCAAAGATTTCTCGTGCAGCTTCCCGACCCGCGCGCGCTTCCCACGCGTATCAACGTGGTTCTAAACTGGTTCGAGGAACTAAAAGCGAAGGTGCCGGTCAAGTGAGCCTCGCGATCGGCTCCCGGCTCGGGCCCTACGAAATCACCGTCGCGAGGCAAGGGTGTCAGGGCGCTTCTTCATCACCCCGTTGCCATGACTCTCGGCAGTTGAGTCCGGCGCGCACTGGGCCTACCGCTTGCTGCCAAAGTGGTACGTGACCGAGAGCCAGGGAATGGGAAAGCCCTCATCAATGAGTTCGCCGACCAGGATGACGCCCACGTCCGCGGACAAGCGATCGCCGAGGAAGCGCACGCCCACCGCAAAGGGCTGATTTTCAAGCTTGAAGTCGTCGTGCAGTATCAGCCAGTTCTCGGACACCAGAGCGATCCGGCGCGACAGCCGGGCGGTTCCGCCCACCATGATGACCGGAGTGTGGGAAACGCGCCGGCGCGTCTCATACACCAGCCTCCCCCCGACGAACCGCCCCACGGAATCGTGGTCAACCGTCCGGGCCACGCCGCCTCCCACGGTCAGACTCTTGTCGGGCTTTCCGAAGGTGGCCATGGCGAAACCCACGCCCAGGTCCCCCTCGTCGCCGCCATCCCCGGCGTGGGCGTAAAGAAGACCGGCAGAAACCGCAACCTGCTCGGAGAACTGCTTGCCGAGCCGCGGCGCCACATAGAGCATCTGCTCGCCCAGTCCCAGACCGGGAATGGCCGACACCCCGGCGCCGATACTGAGATTGTCGGTGAGGCCATAGGAGAGCCCCGGAAACACAACGTAGTGGTCCGAGAAATAGCCGGCGCCTTTCGCGAGAGGCCTTCCCGTGGGCGAGAAAAGGAGACGCGTGTAGTTCGAGTCCGACGGCCGGGCCGGGGAATCGGCGCTCCTGCCCTGGTCAACCCGGTCGACCGATGTGCGCGGAATCTCCATGGCCAGGCCGCCCACGGTGACGACCTTCAAGACATGGTCTTCCTGAGTGATGATCCGAGCGAGAAGGGTGCTCCCGTCCTTCATCCGGATCGTCACCACGTCGGCGGTGACGGCCTCAGGCGTTTGCGATGGACCCACAGACCGCGAAACATCCTCGGCAGAGGCGGCGAGAGGCAGGGTGACGAGCACAGCGGCGACGAGAGCGTTGAAGAGCTTCATGTTTCCTCCTTCAGGAACAAGAGGAAGTCTCGCGCGCTCAAGAGGGGCGCGTCCCTAACGAAACCCTGAATAGATCCAAAAAAGATCCAAACCGGTGCGCTCTTGAGGTCAGGGGGCCGGGGCCGGCCGACGCCACTCAACTAGTCGATGAGATCAATCGAGTTCTGGCGCTCACGGTTGACGCTCAGACGCAGCACGTCGGGCCGGGCGTAGTGGCCGGACGGGTCGAAGTTCTGACGTTCGCGTCGCACGAAAGAGTGATCGATGGCGGCCACTCGAACACACTCCTCCCCCACCACCGGCGGAATCACCCAGGAACCATCCGGAGCGGCCAGGCACGATCCGCCGTCGGCGAGGAAATCGCCGCCCCGGTGGCCGGCGATGATCTCCGCCCGATGCGGGGTGGTCGCCGGGAAGTCGCTGAGGCGCATGAGGCCGGAGACGGAAAGGACGTACGAGCGGGACTCCTTGGCGATGAACCGGGTCAGGTCCTCGGTGTTGCGCGCGGACCCGGGCCAGATGGCGACGTGGAGGTCCTCGCCCTGGCCGTAAAGGGCGGCGCGGGCGAGGGGCATCCAGTTCTCCCAGCAATTCAGAGCCCCCAGGGTGAAGTCACCGATACGATGGGTGCGAAGGCCATGGCCGTCGCCGGTTGACCAGGTGAGTCGTTCCTCGTAGGTCGGCATCAGCTTTCGATGGGCGGAGAGGACGTCGCCCTTCGCGTCGATGACCACACAGCAGGCATAGACGCTTTCGCCCCGCTCGGCCGGCTTTTCGAGAATGCCCAGGACGACCGCGATCGCCCGCGCCGCGCAGGCCTCCTGGACCGGAAGCAGATGGCCCTCCTCGATGGTCACCGCCTGCCGCGCGTACTCCGCGTGCACTTCCTTCTGGCGCGCATCGTTGAACCGGGCGCCGTCGCTGAGTTCGAGCCAGAAGGGGTAGCCCGGAACCAGACACTCTCCGAATCCCACGACCTGGGCGCCCTGATCGGCGGCTTGATAAACGGCGGCGACTACTTTCGCGAGGGTCGCCTCCCGGTCCAACCAGACCGGAGCGATCTGCGCGAAGCCGACTCGCAGTCCTTCAGCGGAAGGTCGCGATGCCATCGAGAGGCTTCTTTTGGATGTCGGGAACGCGGGCGTCATCGGCAGGGTAACCCACCACGAGCAGAAGATACGCCCGTTCGTTGGCCGGGCGATCGAGAACGGTGGAGAGAAAGCCCATGGGCGAGGGCGTGTGCGTCAAGGTCGCGAGTCCCGCGTGATGGAGCGCGGCGATCAGAAACCCGAGAGCAATGCCGACCGACTCGGTGACGTAGTAGTTCTTCACCTTGCGCCCATCCGGCAACAGAGAGTAGTTCTGAGCAAAGACCGCGATCAGGTACGGCGCCACCTCAAGGTAACTCTTGTGCTCGTCGGTGCCGAGGGGTGCGAGAGCGTCCAGCCACTCCTGGGGCGCCTTGCCCGAATAGAACTCGCGCTCCTCGATCTCGGCGGCTTCGCGGATTTTCTTCTTGGCTTCGGGATCGCTCACCACCTCGAAGTGCCAGGGCTGAAGATTGGCGCCGGAGGGCGCGGTCCCGGCCGCGCGGAGGCAGTCTTCGATCACCTCGCGGGGAACCGGGCGCGGCGAAAACTCCCGCACCGTGCGGCGACGTTTGATCTCCTCGTAGAACTCGCGCGCCCGCGCTTTCATCTGCTCGGGCGAACGTGGCTCATAGGGGGGGAGGGGGACGAAAGGATAGGGGTTCATGCGCATTCGTTTCCGATGGGGCTTGGCGGGGATGAGGCCAGTCCGGCGAGGCCCCCGATGCTGGTCTCCCGATAAGCCTCATGGAGATCCGCGCCGGTCTTCTTCATGGCCTCGATGACTTCATCGAACGATATGTGATGCGCGCCGTCCGAGAGCATGGAGAACTCGGCCGAATGCACGGCCCGGTCCGCGGCCACCGCATTTCGCTCGATGCACGGAATCTGGACCAGGCCCGCCACCGGGTCGCAGGTGAGACCGAGGTGATGCTCCATTCCCACTTCGGCCGCGTACTCGATCTGATCGTTGGTGCCGCCCATCAACTGGGCCGCGGCCCCGGCGGCCATCGCGCAGGCGGCGCCCACCTCGCCCTGACACCCGACCGCCGCGCCCGAGATACTGGCGTTCGTCTTGATGAGATTTCCGATCAGGCCCGCGGTGGCGAGAGCGCGGAGAATCGCATTTTCGTTGGCGGGCAGGGTCTCTCGCAGATAGCGCATGACCGCGGGAAGCACACCGGCGCCTCCGCAGGTGGGAGCCGTGACCACGATGCCCCCGGCCGCATTCTCCTCGCTGACGGCCAGGCCATAGGCGGAGAGCGTCCCGGTTCGAGCCAGCAGTCCCCCGCGCGACACCGCGCGGGCGTGATAGCTCCGCGCCTTGCGGGGCAGCTTGATGATGCCGGGCAGGATGCCGTGGCCTTGCAGACCCCGCTCGATCGCGGCCTCCATGGCCGCGCGGATCTCGGCCAGGAATGCCCAGATGTCCTTGCCTTCCCGCTCCTCGACGTATTGCCAGATCTCCATCCGGTTCTCGCGGCAATATTGAAGAATGTCGGCCATCTTCGACAATTCGAACACGCCGCGAGGCGTCCAATCCACCGTGTCGTGCTCGCGAATGGCGCCCCCGCCCACCGAATAGACCTTCCATGACACGTTGGCCACACCCTGATCGTCGAGCGATTCGAAGAGCATGCCATTCGGATGGCGAGGCAGCCGCTCTCGCATGTTGAACAGGATTTCGTGCGGTCGAGCGTCGAAGGCGTCCTCGAGCACGAGGTCCGTCAGATGTCCCTTGCCGGTGGCGGCCAGCGACCCGTATAGCGTCACTCGATATCTGGCCGCGCCATCGTGGCGCGAAAGGAAGAGGTCCGCCGCGCGGCGGGGTCCCATCGAGTGGGACGAGGACGGCCCATTCCCGATCCGAAACAGTTCGCGGATGGATTCCAAGGGAGTTCTTTCAGGGCTTTGGCAGAAGAGACCGCACCAGCGCGGCATAGACATCGACCGCTTCGAGGAGGTCGGCTTTCAGAATGAACTCGTGCGCGGTGTGGGCGTCGTGAATCGAGCCCGGTCCGAACAGCATGGGCAGCCCCCACGCGGCCAGGTACGGAATGTCCGTGCCGAACCGGACTACGATCTCGCCTCTCCCAAAACCGGGAACGACCTTGAGATGGATGGGCTCGCTGGTGGATTTGACCTCCACCGTGGCCCGCGCTCCCGCGAGCTCCCGCACCGCGGCCAGAATGTCCAAAGACGGTGTGACCGTCCGAAACATGACCTCGGCCAACGCGCTCGGGGGAATGATGTTGGCTTTTAGACCGGCGCGCAGTATCCCGATGTTCATGGTCGTGGACCCAAGCACCGGATCCTCGGGCCAGGACCTCTCCCGCAGATCTCTCAGCAAGTCAAGGAGCTTCAGGATCGCGGAGTCGCCCAGTTCCGGATACGCCGCGTGGGCGGCGCGACCCGAGGCCTCGAGGGTAAGGCGCAGAACGCCCTTTCCTGCCACCGCCTGCTTGAAGTCGGTGGGCTCGGCGTTGATGATGAAACGGTTCCGTCCGGGCCGGCCATTGGCGACCTTGGCGCCGTCGCCACCTTCTTCTTCGCCCACCATAAAGAGGAGACCGAAGTGCTGAACGCCCTCGGCGCGAAGCTTCAACGCTGCGAAGATCTGCGCGGCGATCAGGCCCTTCGCGTCACAGGCCCCTCGACCCTCGATCCGGTCGCCCAGGTCTTTCGCCGGCAGATGGGGCGGGACGCAGTCCATATGGGTCGAGAGAGTGACGAGCGGATCGCCCGCCCGCGCGATGACGTTGAATCTCCCCTCCGAAACGGTTTGCCGCTCGACCGCGAAACCGGCGTCCTCGAGAGTGGAAGCGATGGCCTCGCCGACCGCTCCTTCCTCCCACGTCGTCGAGGGAATGTCGATAAGGGCGGTGAGAAGGGCGACCGGATCGGAGAGAGGAAGGAGCACGGGGGAAGAGCCTACCGTTCCCGCACGGCTTCGCGTCAGTCCTCGGCGGCTTTCCGCCGCACCCTACGTCGATGTCGGGTCGAGAACGGCGAGGTCGACCAGGTCCTTCGGACGGCCGGCGGCTCGCTTGTTGGCGATCAAATCATCACGACCCAGGACGGAAGTGGCTCGGGGAATTCCATGCGCCGCCATCGCATAGGCGCCAACGACGATGAACCGGGCGTCCTCTCTCAGGAGGCTCCGAAAGAGGTCGATGAAGTCTTCGTTCAATCGACTTCAGGATCGCCAAGATTGCGAACCGTCACGGGCCAGGCGCCGCGAGGCGCACTCTCGTCCGTTCCCGGCCCCAGGGAAAACGCGTCCATTGCCAGCGGCCACATCATGGCGATGCGCTCCTCGACGGTGGTGGTCGCCATCAGGGTTTCGTCCGGCTCGCTGCCCAAGAGAAACCGCCGGACGGGCCACGATGCCCGGCGAATCCGACGCGCCTCCGCGCGAAGGTCGGCGATCGCGAGGTTCGAATTCATGGCATGGTGATTCTAGTGCGCTCCATCTGCCCAACGATGGGGTGGCGGTCAGGGCAAGGGGTCTGCACGGGGAGGAGAGCTCACGTTGCTCGAGACTTACCTGAAGAGCGTCGTAGTGGATGCGACCCTCACCCGGCTCGCCGCAGGGGTTGAACAGGCTCGTTGAGCCCGTCAGAGGACGGCGGGCATTAGGACGTCTCGCCGATGCGACGCAACTCGGCCCTCAGGCGCGCGGAATCATGTGCCAGCTCATCCAGAGGCAAAGCGAAAAAAGCCTCAATGCGGGCGCGCAGAATTCGATAGGCCAGACTGAAGGCGGCAGCGATCTCCGCTTCCGATCCGGAGGCGTGGGCCGGGTCCTCCACGCCCCAGTGCGTCCTCAGGACCTGGCCGAGATACGCCGGACACGTCTCACCAGCGGCGTTCGAGCACACCGTGATCACGAGGTCGGGAGCGGTGGGCAGGTTTTCCCAGGACTTGCTGCGCAAGCCAAGGGTCGAGATGCCCTCGCGGGCGAGAAGTTCGAGAGAACGCGGATGCACTTGTCCGGTCGGCCGGCTTCCCGCACTCATCGCTTTGAAGCCCGTCGGCGCCAGGTGATTGAACGTGGCTTCCGCGAGGATCGATCGGCAGGAATTGCCGGTGCACAGGAAGAGGATGTTCATTGCCTTACAGATTCCTCCGGGGCGGCACGAGCAGGTCCCCGAAGAGCAGTCCGGCCACCAGACGAAGAACCTCGGAGACCCGCTGCTCCGAGGCCTCCGGATGTTTCGCGGCGCGGAACGACAGCAGAATCCCGGTGGGACTCGACCAGATCTGAGTATCGAGCCCGAGCTTGTTGGAGAGCGACTCTACCGACGCCTCGATCCTGGTGATGGTGGTTCCGTATTCATGGAGTCTCTTGGCGAGCTCGCTCAGAAAACGGATGCGGAGATCCGACCAGAGTTCGGCCGGTGGCGGAACCGTGGCCACCGCGTCGTCATCGCGGATATCGAGAGCGCCCGGCCCGGGCTCTGCGGCAGGCGTCATGAAGGCGCCCCGATCAGTGCTCAAAGAGGTGGTCGTACCCCATCAGGTCGAGTTCGGACATCAGAGGAATGGTCCGGAAGCATTCGGCGGCGAGCTCGCTCCGGCCCTCGCGCGCCAGCATCATCGCGAGCTTGTCCATGATGGGATGAAGCAGTGTGACGTCGGCGGTCGCGTACTTGAGCTGGGCCGGGGACAGATCGGAGCGCGACCAGTCGGTGCTCTGCGAGGTCTTGTCCATTTCGGTGTCGACCAGTTCGAGGGCCACGTCCTTGAGGCCGTGGCGATCCGTGTAGGTGCGAACCAGCTTGCTCGCGGTGCGGGTGCAAAAAACAGGAGCCATGGCGATCCCGAGATGATGACGGATGGCGGCCACGTCGAAACGTGCGAAATGGAGGATCTTCAGAATTCCGGGGTCCTCCAGAAGGCGCTTCAGACGCGGAGCGCCCACCGCGGAAGGGAGCGGGGCGGTTCTGCCCGGGATCGGCGGAATCTGCACGAGCACCGCGCGGCGCCCGCGATCGCACAGCTGCACCACGCACAGACGATCACGGAGGGGATTCAGCCCCATGGTCTCGGTGTCGACCGCGACCTCCTTCTGCTGGAGGTAGTGCTGAAGCTGCTTTTCGGTGAGATCGCCCGGTGCGATCTCGGGAGTGACGTCGGGTGGTTTTTGAGCCATGCCTGATTCTCCTATGAACGGCC
>JAENWE010000176.1 GCA_016650185.1 Vicinamibacteria bacterium
CTTCATACAGGCGGGTGGCCAGACGTGGAGCGCCGCTGCCAAACGCGCCCGCCAGGGCTCCTCGGAATCGCGTGACCGCAGCATCGATGTGCCCATCCTCCATCTCTAGGCGGCCCAGTTCCAGCATGGTCACGCCGCGCCTCACCAGGTCTCCGCGCTCGGTCGATTCGTTCCAGGCCTCGAGGGCCAGATCGCGGGCGTGACCCGTCTCGCCGTTCAGGCGAGCCATCCGAGCAAGCTCGGTCATGGTGTCGATATGAACCGAGACCTCGCCGGCATCGCGGGCGATGGAACGTGCACGTTCCAGCGCGTGTCTCGCTTCCGTGCTGGCGCCGCTGTGCACGAAGACCTGAGCGAGCGCGAACTCGGCTCTCGCTTGGAGCAGCTTGGCCGAAGCCGCGGTGGCGAACTGGAGGGCCACGCGCGCGGCGATTTCGGCGGCCAGGTACCGGCCCCGAACTCGGTTCGTGGTCGAGAGTCCCAATTGCGCCTCGAGAAGCAAAATGCGCGCGCCCATATTCTCGGCCTCTCGATTCGCGGCCAGGAACTCGGCATCGGCGGCGCTCACCGCTCCGAGCTGGGTGAGGCATTGTCCGAGAGACAGTCGGACTCCAGTCAGCAGGAGAGCATCGGGGACCTCGGCGGCGAGAGCCTGCGCCTTGCGAACATCCTCGATGGCCAGGTCCGGGGTGCCGGCGCTCAGCAGCATCCGGGCCCTGGCGTTCAGCGCCTGGACCAGGGTGAGACTGTCGCCTTTCTTTTCGGCGCTCTGCAGGGCATCGTTCATCAGATCGAGAGCCGCGGAACGATCTCCGAGGTAGGCCAGGACCTCGGCGTAGGCGAGGACCAGAGGCAGGGACCGGTCTTCGTTGCCGGTTTCGCCGTCCAGACCCTCCGCTTCCAGCCGCTCGCGCGCCTTGGCGGGCTGGCCCAACATGACCAGAGCCTCGGCCTCATGGGCCGCAATCTGAACGGCGAGGGCGCGGGGCACCGATCCCTTGAGGATGAAGTTGGGCGCCAGCGCGGTTCGCGCGGCTTCGAGGGCGTCCTCCAACTGAAGGGATCTCAGAAGGAATTTGGTATGAAGCAGCCCGAGGCTCGCCATGGTCACCACATCGCCGGAGGTGGCCAGGTTGAGAGCCCTCTGACAGGCTTCAAGTCCGGGCCCGAGACGGCCGAGCTTCAGGGCGAGATCCGCGAACCGCATGAGATAAGCGACCTCATCCTCGGAAGCACCGGGATCCTTCCTTAGGGCGCGCTCTTCCTTCGCTTCCTCGGCGGCCAGATATTCAGCCTCGAGAAGAAGGAGCGCGCTGGCCCGAGGGGCGGGCGCCGGACGCATCTGCGGCGAAGACTGCGGAGTCCTATGGGCCGGAGTGCTGGACTCGGAAGCGCCTCCCTGGAAGCGCGAAATCTGGACCGCCTCCAGCACATCAGTGAAGCGCGCAATCGGGCCGGTGAGCCGATGTTGCCGGGCGAGTTCGAGCCCTTCGGTGGCCAGGGCCTTCGCCTCGTCGAGCTTGAGCGCCCGCAGGGCCGCTTCCGCGGAGATGACCAGAGCCTCCGCCTGCTGGCGGAAATCTTTCGCGCGCGCGAAGATCACGGCGGCTCGTCGACCCATCCTCCCTGCATCCTCGAACTCGAAAGCCTCCAGAGCGGCACGCCCGAACACCAGACTGGTCTCCGCCTCGGTGCTTTGATCACCCAGCCAGTCTTCGCTCTCGACCAGGGTGAGAACGGTTTGGGCGAGGCGGCGGGAATCTTCGAACGCTCCTCCGGCAAAGGCGTTGCGCGCGGCCGAAAGGCCGTGGTGAGCGGCTCGATCCAGGAGCCCGGCGATCGAGAAGTGCCTAAAAAGCACGGGAGCCACCCGGTCCAGGCGCTTGGCGAAGCGCGTCTCCAGGAACTCCGCATACGAGCGATGAAGAGCGCGGCGTCTCACCTGATTAAGCGTGCGATAGGTCGCATCCAGGAGCAGGCTGCTCGCAAAAGCCAGCCGGGATCCGCCCGAAACCCCATCCTCTCGGAACACACCCCGTTCCATCAGGCCTTCCATCAACGATTCCGCCGGAGCGCCAAGGCCCGAGAGCTGAATGACCTCGGAGGGGTCGAAGGACGTCCCCACGATCGACGCGGCCTGGAGGACGACCCGATCGGCGTCGGCCATGGCCGCCACCTTGTCCTCCATGAGTTTCTGGACCGAGTTCGGAAGAGCCAGGCCTTGGACGCCCCCGGCTCTGACCGCCAGCATGAACTCTTCGAATCGTCCCTCCTCGGACAGGCTCCTCACAAGTTCGGCGACGAAGAAAGGGTTGCCTCCGGTGGCCCGCAACAGCGGCACTCCTGCGGTCTCGGGAACGCGCTCCTCGCCCAGAATTCCCACCGCGAGCTGGCGGCAATTCGCCGCGTCAAGGGCCTTGAGTTGAATGAGCACCGTACCCTGGTCGCCCCGGATGGTCTTGACCAGGCGCGACATCGGGTCCCCATCGCCACCGCCGGTCTGAACATAGGTACCCGCGATCATCAGGCGCGAGGAAGACCGCCGATGGAAGACGTACTGAATAGCCTCCAGCGATGCATCCGCGAGGTGGAGGTCTTCGAAAAGCAGAACCAAAGGCTGAGCGGTGGCGAGCCGGCCCACGGTGCGCGCGAGCAGATCCAGGGTAAATGTGCGATCGTCTCGTCGGGCGGCGGGGCGCGCCGGCGAGTCGCCTCGGGCCGCCTCGGAGATCTCTGGAAAGAGAGCGCGGAGCTCCGGAAGCAGGTCTCCCAGAACCTTGGTGGCCACCGCCGGATCGGTCTCCAGGTACTCCCGGAAGGCTTCGCCAAAGCCCTGATAGGGCAAGGCCGGATCCATTCTCTCAACGAACCGGCCGTGAAGAACGGTGGCCCCGCGGCTCTTGGCCATTCGCTCGAGTTCGCGCAACAACGCGACCTTCCCGAAACCCTGCTCGCCACCCACCAGAGCCAGTTGCGCTTCGCCAGCCTGCGCCCGATGGAAGGACTTCACGAGATCTTCGACCTCGTGGTTTCGTCCGACGAGCCCTGAGCCCGTCCTCGGCACCACCACTGCGCTGGACAGCGGTGTTTCAGGATTCTCCAGTCTCCGCGCCAGTTCGCGGAGGACAGATCCGATTTCGTTCCCATCCTTCGGCCTCGCCACCGCCGCCTTGGCCATGCAGGCGAGCACGATATTCTCGGTCTCGATGTCGACGAGGGAAGCGATGAGTCCCGGCGGCTCGGGTTCGGAGTGGACGATCTTGTAGAGAACGGTCTGGGTATCTCCGGAAAACGGGAGCTTGCCGGAAAGGCTCTCGAACAGAACCACCCCGAGCGAGTAAATGTCGGCCGCGGGCGAACTCGAAGAGTCGAGAATGGACTCGGGCGGGAGATAGGCCAGAGTGCCGACGATGATGTCGGACTTGGTCATCCGCGAGTCCTTGGGCCCCAGGGCGATTCCGAAGTCCATCAACTTCGCGCGCCATTCGTCGCCCTCCCGCACCACCATGATGTTCTCGGGCTTGATGTCCCGATGAACAATGCCCCGCTGATGAGAGTAGTGAAGCGCCTCCCCCACCTGCGCCCCGATGTTGAGGACCTCGAAGGGCTTGAGCGTCTCATCCTTCTGGACCGCGCGCAGCGTCCGGCCTTCGACGTAGGGCATGACGAAGAAGAGGTTTCCTTCATAGTCCGCGAAGTCGTAGATCGGAACAATCCCGGGGTGGTCAAGCTTGGCCACGGCGCGCGCCTCTCGCTCGAACCGTTCACGCTGATCTCCCTGCAAATTCCCGGAGGTGAGCATCTTGATCGCGACCTCACGATCGAGGACGGGATCGCGCGCGAGATACACGACCCCCATGCCTCCTCGACCGACCTCTCGGAGGATTTCGTATCTCGACGCGAGTTTTCGACCAATCACAAGAGTGTGGCGATCAGGGGTTCCGGTCTAATTGTGCGGGATCTTTGACGTTGTTGGCTTTGGCCCGGATGATACCCGGGTCGCCGGTTGGTCGGACGACCGGATCGGGAGATGAGCCTTTTTGAGCCATTAGGTCAATGGGGCGGTCTCAAGGGCGACGATTCGGCGGGGTCCCGAAACCTCGGCGAGGAGGCGGCCCCGCACCAGAATGGGGGGGGAAAGGAAGCCCCCGCCATAGCGGGCCCGCCCGAGGAGTTTGGCGGTCCGCGCATCGATCACCGCCATCTCGTCCTCGAAAATCGGAGCCCAGATGCGACCGGCCACCAGGGAAGGCGCCCCGAACGGCCGGGAGGAAAGAAGAACTCTGCGTTTCATGTCGCCGCCCTTGAGGGAAAGTTCGTAGAACACTCCTTCGAACGAGATGACACCCACGCGCTTTCCGTCGAGATAGTCAAGAGGACGGTCTTTCACTCTGGCTCCAACCTTGAATCGCCACTTGAATTGGCCCTTGGGGGAGATGGCCCGAACCAGGCGGCTGCCGGAGCCCAGCACGAGGCGTCCGTCCGAAAAAATGGCCGGGGCGCCAAAGGCGCCCTCAGGAGACTCCAGTCGGAAACGAATAAGCCCATCCTCTCTTCCCCGCACCAACAGGGCGCCCTCTTCCAGGGTCGCAAGACGGTCTCCCGCCGCGTCGATATCTCGAACGTCCTTGGCCGGCAACTCAAAGCGCAGTTCGCCGGTGGACACCACGACCGCGGCGATGCCCGAGACCCCACCCAGAAAGACCCGGTTTCCGTCAAGGCGAACAGACTGGACCTCGCTCACTTTGGTTGAGATCTTCCACTGAGCATTCCCGTTCTCAGCGCTGATCCCCCAAACAATGCCTCCTCTCTCCACGAATACGAGCACGCTCGGTTTTGCCGCCACGAAGCCTGGGTTCTTCCCTGGTCGCGTCCAGACGGTTGTTCCGCTCCCAGGGTCAAAAGCAGCAATGGAACCGTCGGAGGACGCGGCAAAAACGAGCGTTCCGTCCGTGGCAAGGGGCGAGGCGAGAGGAGCCTCTAGCGGCACTTCCCAGCGCGATACCGGGGGAAAAGGCGA
>JAENWE010000177.1 GCA_016650185.1 Vicinamibacteria bacterium
GACGGTCTATCCCGGCCTCTTCGATGGCCTGAGCAGGCTCGGTCTGGTCGAAGTGGGTCAGGGCGCCCCGGGAACGGTGGACACGAACGAAACGGGCGACGTGAATCCCCACGCGAAGGCCTGGGTGGCCCTTCACCCGGACAGCGAACTGATTTCGGTGGCCCGCGCTTTCGGCATCACCACCGCCCTCTCCGCTCCCGGCGGCGGTCTGATCTCGGGCCAAAGCGCGGTGATCCGGACGATCGGTGACACCCCGATGGCGCTCACCGTCAAGGGTCCGGCGGCCATGCACATGAGTTATCCGAGCGGCGCTCCGGTCATCGACTTCTCCCAGGGTTTTCCGAACCTCGAGCCCAAGACCTTCGAACAGCGCCAGCAGGACAAGAAGAAGAACCAGGAGAAGGAGCTTTCGAGGCTCCATGGGCTCATCGAAGAGGCCCGGGCCTTTGGCGGTGGTTTGGACGCCGGCCTTTCCGAGAAGGTCGACCTGCCCATGGAGGCTCTGTCCCTCGCCGCCTCCGGGAAGATCCCGGTGGTCATGCGCGCGAATGCCGAGGCCGACATCAAGGGCGCCATCAACTTCGCCAATGACAACAAGCTGAAGCTCATCATCGCGGGCGCGGCCGAGGCCTGGCGCTGCACGGACGAGCTCAAGAAGAACGATGTCGCGGTTCTCATCGGGGTCGAGCAGCTCCCCACCCGCGAAGGGGATCCCTACGATGCGGCCTATGCGAACGCGGCCACTCTCCACAAGGCGGGAATCCGCTTCGCCATCGTCACCGACGACGCCTCCAACTCCCGCAACCTTCCCTTCGAAGCGGCCATGGCTTTCGCGTTCGGACTGCCACGGGAAGCGGCGCTTCGGGCCATCACGCTTTCCCCGGCCGAGATCTTCGGCGTGGCGAGCATGCTCGGGTCCATCGAAGTGGGAAAAGCCGCGACCCTGATCATGACGAACGGGGATATCCTCGACCATCGCACCAGCATCACGAACGTGATCATCGATGGACGAGAGGCGTCGCTCGACAACAAGCACCAGCGCCTCTACGAACGGTACAAGGCCCGGTAGGAACGCTTTCGCTCCGGGCGTCTCGGCTTGGGGGCTCGGAGCATGACGCGAAAGAAAACCACAAGAGCCGCGGCGCGGCAGGCGGGCTCTCAGGAAACGGCTGAGCCCACCGACGTCCGCGGATTCGAGGTCCAGCTCTCGTGCCCGCATTGCGGCGGCCCGTTCGTGGTGTCGGATGCCACGGTGAGCCACACCTGCGAGCATTGCCGGTCGCTTCTGTTCGTGGAGGCGCCCGATCGCGAAGAGGTCTTCGTCGAACCGGCTCAAATGACGGATCCGGCCGTGATTCTTGCGGCGCTGCTTCAATACCGCATCGATGCCCATCGCGCCGCGCTGGTGGCGAAGCACAGCGATTCGGAAGGGAGGCAGCCTCCGGACTTCCTGGTGGACGGCCTGTTGAGTCGATTCGAGAGACGCCTGCGCGAGACCGCGCAGATGATCGATTGCCGCCCGGTCTACGTGCCCTACCACCAGACCTCTGGGAAGGTGGTCCAGGCGGTTCTCGGCCGGCACGGCGACCGGCCCAAGATCGCGCTGCTGCGGGCGTACACCGCGGAGCAGACCGCGGCCGGCTACGACACTTCCAGGTTCAACCTGCGCGACACCGGGCTCCGCCTGGGACGAAGCATCTTCCGGCCTCTCCTGAGCGCCGATGTGGAGAAGCTGGGCCGATTCCTGCCTCGGGCCCAGGCCGACACGTCGCGCCGCGAGCTCGAGAAATGGCGCAACCGGGACCTGGAGCCCGGCTTCGAATCCGTGACCAAGCAGGGGCAGGTCGTGGTCACCTTCGAGGCCACGGTGTATCGGCCATACTTTCTGGTGCGGGCCTTGCTCGATCGCGGCGACGAAACACTTCTTTTCGATGGAGGCTTCGGGACAATCGCCGGATACTTGAGCGAGGACGAGCGAACCGAGTTCACCAAGGGCAAAGACGCGGATCCTCTGGGCACGAAGGGCGCGTCGTTTCGACACCTCGCCATCGTCCCGGCTCGCTGCCCCAGTTGTGGGGCCGATCCCAAACTGGAGGACGACGCCAACCTCTCAGTGTGCGAGAACTGCCACGCCGGAGTCTCGCCCACCGCCAAGGGCATCGTGCTGGGAAGCTACGACCGGGAGGAAGGCATCATCCCTGCCCGCGACATGGCCTTCCTGCCCTTCTGGCGGTTCCCTTTTCAGATCGAGGGAGCGGGTTCGCCGGCCTCTCGAACTCTGGAGGCCTACGCGGCGGCCCTGTTCCCTCAGGGGCTCCCGACCGGCTTCGCGCCCCGGGGCCCGTTCGTGTACGTTCCAGCCTGGCGCCTGCTGTCCACGCCGGCCGGCGACAACACATTCACCGACCTGGCCCAGACCGTCCACTCCATCGCCTGGAACTGGACACCGGACCGCGTGGGGCTCGAGGCCCGGCCGCGCTTTGTGCCCGTCTCGCTGCCGGAAGAAGAAGCGAAATCCCTCGCCTGGGCCGCTCTTTTCGCAATGCATACAAAGGCCTCGGCGACCCGACTCAACACCATGCTCCTCAAACGAATGCTTTTCGACGCGAAGCTGTCTTTCGGCGCCGGATCGGTCGCGCTCATCGCCTTCAAACAGGATGAAAAGCTATACGTGAGGCCGGAGGTGAGCCTGCCGAGGCTTGTCGTCGATGGCGGCCCGCTGCTCGCCGCCCAGCGGATGAGCGTGCAGGCCGCCGCCAATGCCTGCGCCGCCTTTCAAAGTCATACGTCGATGTCGGACCGGGTGCGGACATCCCGGCTCATGCGCGCCACCGATTCCTGAGGCTCCGCTTCGCCCGCCGCTGCCAAGAAACCCGTGCCAGAACGATTTCAGGCCCCTTTCCGTCACTGCGAGCCGTGGACGGACTCCGTCCGTGACTTTGGGGAGAAACCCTACCACCGTCATCGCGAAGGACCCGGAGTTCTTCCATGGACTGAAGCGATCTCGGCGGGGCCGCGAGATTGCTTCACTCCCCGAAGATACGACGGGTCGTTCGCAATGACGGAAAGGGCC
>JAENWE010000178.1 GCA_016650185.1 Vicinamibacteria bacterium
CGTTGATCAGCGCGACTCCCTGCTCCGTTCGCCAAGGACTGCGCTTCGCTCCGCAGCCGCCGGCTTGAGCGGACTCGTCCCAGCATATAGTCCCTCCTCGAACCACCATTGGAGTTGCCATGACCCCTCGCTTGCTAGGCCGCGTCGCGGCCTTTCTCTTCCTCGCCGGTTCCGTCGATGCGGCGCCTCAGGCCAGGGGAGGCAAGGCGGCCGCGCCCGGGGCGGCGGCCGTGACGAAGCGGCCTCTGGCCCATCGCGACTACGACTCCTGGCGATCGATCGCGACGCCGGTGCTGTCGCGCGATGGCCGGTACCTGGCCTACTCTTACATGCCCCAGGAGGGAGATGGCGACCTCGTGGTCCGCGATCTCAAGACGGGGAGGGAGCAGCGCTATGGCGCGGGTGCTCTCCCCCCGCCTCCTTTGCCCGATCCCGATGCCAACCCCGACGCCCCGCCCCCGGTGCGGAATGTGCGCATTTCTTTCACCGGCGACAGCCGGTATGTCGTCTGCACCACCTACCCGCTGAAGGCCGACACCGACAAGGCGAAGAAGGAGAAGAAGAAGCCGGAGGAGATGCCCAAAGGAGGTCTCGTCATTGTCGACCTCACGACGTTCGAGTCGAGTTCCATTGCCTCGGTGAAGAGCGTTCAGGTTCCGTCGAAAGCCGGGACGTGGATCGCCTATTCAAAGGCGCCGACGGGACCCGCCGCCCCCCCTGCGAAGCCGGGCGTGACCCGCAAAGAGTACGGAACCGATCTGGTGGTGCGCGATCTGATGTCGGGCCAGGAGCGGACATTCCCGAGCGTCCTCGAATACGCGGCGGCGCGAGATGGCCAGACGCTCCTCTTCGCGGTGTCGTCGAAAACCGAGGCGGAGAACGGCGTTTTCGCCATGAACGCGGGCGCGAGTCGGGAGACCCCGACCACGCTGGCTTCGGGGCCGGGTCGGTACCTCAAGGTCACCTGGGATCGCGAGCAGAAACAGGCTGCCTTCGTGAGTGATCGTGACGAGGTCGCCGCTTCGGCCCAGGCGCCGCGATTCAAGGCCTACCTTTGGAATCGAGGCCCGGCGTCCGCGACTGCGGTGATCGACTCATCCACACCCGGGATGAAGGCGACCCTGTCGGTCTCGGACAAGGGCGCGGTGGCGTTCTCGCGCGATGGCAGCCGTCTCTATGTGCCCACCGCAGCTCCTGCTGAGCCGCCCGCCGCTGAGGGGGACGACGCTCCGGCCGATGAGAAGGTCGTCCTGGACATCTGGAACTACCGGGACGACCTCGTCCAGCCGATGCAGCGCATCCGGGCCGCTCAGGAGAGAAGCCGAACGTATCGCGGCGTCTATCAGATCGAGGGCAAGCGGTATGTCCAGATCAGCGATCCGTCGTTGCGGTCGGTGATCATGAGCGATGACGGATCTCGAGCCATTGGCCTGGACGATGCGCCCTACCGCCGGATGATCGACTTCGATGGCACGTACAGCGATGTCTATCTGGTTGATGCCTCGACGGGCGAGCGCAAGCCGGTTGCGAAGAAATGGCGTGGGGGCGGCTTCGGGTCGTCGTTCCAGTGGTCGCCCAAGGGTGATGTCGCCGTCTTCTATGCCGACAAGCACTGGCATGCGCTCAACGCCGGCGACGGCTCGGTCCAAAACCTCACGGACAAACTACCGGTCGCCTTCTACGACGAAGAGGACGACACCCCCGACCCGCCCACGGGCTACGGGACGGCCGGCTGGACCAAAGACAGCGCTTCGGCGCTGGTCTACGACCGCTACGACGTCTGGCAGCTCTTTGTCGACGGCCGGCCGGCGAAGAATCTCACCGAGGGCGAGGGGCGCAGGCTCAAGACGATCTATCGAGTGGAGCGGACGGAGCCCCTGGATGAGGATGACGATGACCGCGGGTTCGATCTGGGGAAACCCCTGACGCTGCGCGGGGAGAACGACCTCACCCATGAGACCGGCTTCTACAAGGACAGCTTTGACGGCGTCGCTTCGCCGATGCGACTGATGGCGGGCCAGAAGAGCCATCGGTTCGTCGGCCGCGCGAAGGACGCCGATGCTTTTCTGGTCACCGCGCAGCGCTTCGACGAGTTCCCGGACGTTTACGTAACGGACTCCTCCTTCAAGACGCTGACCAAGGTTACGAACGGCGGGGCTCAGTTGGCGCCCTTCACCTGGGGCAAGGCTGAGCTCGTGGACTTCAAGAACTCGGATGGGACGCCGCTGCAGGCCGGCCTCATCAAGCCCGAAGGGTTCGATCCGAAGAAGAAGTACCCGATGATCGTCTACATCTACGAGACCCTGTCGGAGAACGTCCACAACTTCGTGAACCCGGGTCCGGGCACCAGCATCAACCTCGCCTACTATGCGAGCAACGGCTATCTCATTCTCACCCCCGACATCGTCTACACCCTGGGCCAGCCCGGCGAGGATGCGCTCAAGTCGGTCCTTCCCGCCCTTCAGGCGGTGGCGGATCAGGGCTTCGTGGACGAGGCGAACATTGGCATCCAGGGCCATTCATGGGGCGGATATCAGATCGCGTACATGCTGACCCGGACGAGCCGGTTCAAGGCGGCCGAGGCCGGGGCGCCGGTGGGGAACATGACCAGCGCCTATTCAGGCATCCGCTGGGGCTCGGGAATGCCGCGGCAGTTCCAGTATGAGCAGACCCAGAGCCGGATCGGCCCTTCGCTCTATGAAGCGCCCCTCAAGTATTTCGACGCTTCTCCGGTCTTCCAGGCCCCGCGCGTGACCACGCCCGTCCTCATCATCGCCAACGACAGCGACGACGCCGTGCCGTGGTATCAGGGCATCGAGTACTTCCTCTCCCTCCGTCGCAACAACAAGGAGGCGTATCTGTTCAACTACAACGGCGAGTTCCACGGTCTGCGCAAGCGGCACAATCAGAAGGACTACACGGTGCGCATGCAACAGTTCTTCGATCACTTCCTCAAAGCCGCACCCAAGCCGGAGTGGATGGAGCACGGCGTGCCCTACATCGAGAGGGAAGAGGAGAAGGGGCGGTTTCTGAAGGGCGTGTACAAATGACACCGCTGATCTGGTGAGCCCATCGCCGGGGGGATCCCCCGAGAGTCTTCAGGTGGGAGTGAGTCGCGATCGGAGCGATGGTTTCATGCGAAGGAGAGCGGAGTGATAGCGCCCACAAATCTCAAGAAGATGTTCGGTCAGATCGACATCTATTTGTTCGATCAGCTTCTGCGCGACCGCATGGCGCCGGGCAGCCGGATCCTGGACGCCGGATGCGGCGGCGGCCGGAACATTCACTACCTACTGGATGCGGGCTACGACGTGTGCGCCACCGACTCCGACCCCGATGCGATCAGCGGGGTCCTGCGCATGGCCGCCGATCTCAACGCCAGCCTGCCGCCCACCAACTTCCGGCGAGAGCCGGTGGAGGCGATGTCGTTCGAAGGTGCGTCGATGGACGTCGTCCTTAGCATCGCGGTGCTCCATTTCGCGCGGTCGGACGAGCAGTTCGAGGCCATGCTCGAGTCGATGTGGCACGTGCTCAAGCCGGGCGGCCTCTTTTTCTGCCGCCTGGCCTCGAATATCGGGATGGAGTCCAGGATGGTTCACCGGCGCGGTCGGCGCTTTCTGCTTCCGGACGGCAGCGAGCGTTATCTGGTGGATGAGATCCTGCTGCTCGCGTGGACGAAGAAACTCGGCGCCGTCCTTCTGGATCCGCTAAAGACGACGATCGTCCAGGATCAGCGCTGCATGACCACCTGGGTGCTTCGGAAGGTTCTGTAGGCGATGGACCGGACCACCGGCTCAAGTATCATGGGGCCTGCGTGCCCGACCTCGCAGCCGTTCCGGTCTCCTTCATCCTCTTCGGATTGACGCTTCTCGGCGTGGCCCTCTTCCACCGCCACACCCTGGCGGTGGCGGTTTCGGGACTCTCCGTGATCCTGGCCTATTCCCTGATCGTGGAGCGTATCGACCTCGTCGCCCACATGAAACACGAATGGGTCATTCTCGCGAACCTGTTTGGCCTGCTTCTCGGCTTCACCATTCTGGCCGATTGCTTTCATCGCTCTCAGCTCCCGGAGCACTTGCCCAGATTTCTACCCGATGGGTTCAAGGGCGCCTTTTCCCTTCTCGTCCTGATCTTCATCCTGTCGGCCTTTCTCGACAACATCGCGGCCGCGATGATAGGCGGCACCGTGGCCGCCACGGTGTTCCAGAGGAGAGTCCATGTGGGATACCTCGCGGCCATCGTGGCCGCGGCGAACGCGGGCGGGGCGGGCAGCGTCGTCGGCGACACCACGACCACCATGATGTGGATCGACGGGGTCAGTCCCCTGGCCGTGGTTCACGCCTACGGAGGCTCGGTGGTGGCCCTGCTGGTCGTGGGCACCATTGCCTCGGCCCAGCAGACGCGATACGTGCCCATCCTGGCCCAGCCGATTCACACGCCTCGGATCGACCGGGGCCATCTCGGCATCGTGGCCTTCGTGATGGCGGTGGCGGTGACCACAAATTTTCTGATGAACACGGAGTTCCACGAATACGCCGACTCCTTCCCGTTTCTGGCTGTGGCGGTGGCCGCTGCCCTTCTGGCCTGTGCGCCTCTGCGCGCGCCCAACTGGGGCCTCCTGCCGGGCGCGATCAGGGGCAGCCTCTTCCTTCTCGCTCTGGTGATGGCCGCCTCCCTCATGCCCGTGTCAGACCTGCCGGACCCATCGTGGCAATCGACGCTGGCTCTCGGCTTTGTTTCCGCGGTCTTCGACAACATCCCGCTCACCAAGCTGGCGCTGAGCCAGGGTGGTTATGACTGGGGCGCCCTTGCCTACGCCGTCGGCTTTGGCGGTTCGATGGTGTGGTTCGGTTCGTCCGCCGGGGTGGCCCTCTCGAATATCTATCCGGAGGCCCGATCGGCTGGGCGGTGGCTCCGCCACGGCTGGCATGTCCCCCTGGGGTATGTGCTCGGATTCGCGACGCTCATTGCCATTTTCGGCTGGGACCCGCCCCCGCATCACAAGCCGCTGTCCGAGCAGGTGACGCGGCCCGCGCCACAGCTCTTGCCTAACTGACTTCCCAGGTCTCCGGTCCGCGCAGGAGTTTGCCGAGATCGCCCCGGCCCTTCTGGGTGATGACCTGCTGAACCTGCCCGTTGACCAGATTTTCATAGGCCGGCACGTCCACCGCGCGGAGGACGCCCACCGGAGTGGGGAACCCGGGTCGGGAGTCCATGCTCGCGAGCATGTAGGCGTAAGCAGGGGAAGGGTGCTGCTCGTTGTGCACGAGCAGGTCGGCCTCGGACGCGCCGTCGCCGAGGGTCACCACTTCGATGTCGAAGCCCGTCTGGCGGATGCCCTTATCCTTGGTTTTGCCGAAGATCAGAGGCTTGCCGTGCTCGAGCAGGAGGAGGTTGTCGTCACGGACGTCCTTCTCGGCGATCCGGTCCCAGGCGCCATCGTTGAAGATGTTGCAATTCTGGAGGATCTCCGTGAAGGCGGTGCCCTTGTGCGAGGCCACGCGCTTCAGGGTCGTCTTCAGATGGGGCTGGATGACGTCGACCGAGCGGGCGATGAACGTCGCCCCCGCGCCGAGGGCCAGGGCAAGCGGAGCGAAGGGCCGATCCACGGATCCGAAAGGAGTGGACTTCGCCTTCTTGCCCACCTCCGAGGTGGGGGAGTACTGACCCTTGGTGAGGCCGTAGATCCTGTTGTTGAAGAGCAGAACCTTCAGCCCCACGTTACGACGCAGCATGTGGATGGTGTGGTTGCCGCCGATCGACAGCGAGTCGCCGTCGCCCGTGGCCACCCAGACCTCGAGGTCGGGCCGGGCCACCTTGAGGCCGGTGGCCACCGCGGGCGCGCGGCCATGGATGGTGTGGAACCCGAAGGTGTTCATGTAGTACGGGAACCGGCTGGAGCAGCCGATGCCCGAGACCATGGCGAACTTCTCGCGGGGCACGCCGAGCTCGGGGAAGACCGACTGGACCGCGGCCAGGATGGCATAGTCGCCGCAGCCTGGACACCAGCGAACTTCCTGGTCGGTCTGAAAATCCTTGCGTGTCAGGGGGACGGCTGCGGTCACTTGAGCACCTCCAGAACCTTGTTCTCGATTTCCGATTGCTTGAACGGCTTGCCTTCGACCTTCGAATACGAAATCGCGTCGACCACGAAGAGACCGCGCAGGATGAAGGCGAGCTGGCCCAGGTTCATTTCCGGCACCAGGATCTTCTTGTAGCGTTTCATCGCTTCCCCGAGATTCTTCGGCAAAGGGTTCAGGTGGCGAATGTGGATGTGGCCGATCTTGTGTCCCTTGGCGCGCAGCGCATGGAGCGCGGCGGTGATGGACCCGTGGGTGGAACCCCAACCGACGATCACGAGGTCGCCCTCGGGGTCGCCCGCGGGAACCACATCGGGGATGTCCTGAACCACGCCCGCCACTTTGGCGGCCCGCAGCCGAACCATTCGGTCGTGATTTTCCGGCTCGTAGTTGATGTTGCCGGTGACGTCCTGCTTCTCGATCCCGCCGATGCGGTGCTCGAGACCCGGCGTGCCGGGCACCGCCCAGGGCCGGGCCAGGGTCGCTGGATCTCTCATGAAGGGCTGGAAGCCTTCGGGGTCGGTGCGGAATCTGGTGGGAAAGGCAGGCAGTTCGTCCAGGCCGGGGACGCGCCACGGCTCAGCGCCGTTCGCCAGATACCCGTCCGAGAGAATAATCACCGGGGTCATGTACTTGAGGGCGATGCGGCAGGCCTCGAGCGCTACCCAGAAACAGTCGCCCGGGGTTGCCGGCGCGATCACCGGGAGCGGGGCTTCCGAGTTGCGTCCGAACAGGGCCTGAAACAGGTCCGCCTGCTCGGTCTTGGTGGGGAGGCCGGTGGACGGCCCACCGCGCTGGATATTGCAGATCACGAGCGGCAGTTCAACCGAGACCGCGAGGCCGATGGCCTCCATCTTGAGGGCCATGCCCGGACCGGACGTGGTGGTGGTGGCGAGGAGGCCGCCGTAGGAGGCGCCGATGGCGGAAGAGACGGCGGCGATTTCGTCCTCGGCCTGGAAGGTCACCACCCCGAAGTTCTTGTACATCGCGAGTTCGTGCAGGATGTCGGAGGCAGGGGTGATCGGATAGGAGCCGAGGAACAGGGGCAGACCGCTGCGCTCGGAGGCGGCGACCAGGCCCATGGCGAGAGCGTTGTTGCCGGAGAGATTCCGGTACGTGCCGGGAACCAGCCGGGCCGGCGCCACTTCATAAGCCGCGGTCTGATAAGCCTCCGTGGCGTCGCAATACGCGTAGCCCGCCTTGAGCGTCAGTTTGTTGGCCTCCGCGACCTTGCCCTTGAACTTTTCGTCGATCCAGCGCAAGGTGCCGTCGAGCGACCGGTCGAAGAGCCAGTAGCACATGCCCAAGGAGAAGAAGTTCTTGGAGCGATCGACGGACTTGGCGTCGAGCCCCACGTCCTTGACCGCGGCCTTGGTGAGCTTGAGGAGTTCGACGGCGAAGACGCGGTAGCCGGAGAGGGAGCCGTCGTCCAGCGGGTTCGTCTTGAGCTTGGCCTTCTTGAGGTCGACTTCGCCGAAGCTGTCGGCGTTGATGATGAGGATGCCGCCGGTCTTGAGGTCGGCGATGTTGGTCTTGAGCGCCGCGGGGTTCATGGCGATCAGGACATCGACGGAGTCGCCGGGGGTGAAGACCTGTTCGGACGAGAAATTCACCTGGAAGCCGGAAACCCCGGGCAAGGTGCCCTGGGGCGCGCGGATTTCAGCCGGGAAGTCGGGGAAGGTGGCCAGATCGTTGCCGAAGAGGGCCGCCGTGTTTGTGAACTGGCTGCCCGTCACCTGCATTCCGTCGCCCGAGTCCCCGCAGAAGCGGATGACCGCGTTCGCAAGCTTTTCGCGCTTGATCCCGTCTGAGGCCAGGGGAGGAGCTGTTGCCGTTGACATGATGGTTCCCTTCGTTGCTGAGCCGCAGCAGAGTTTACAGGTGATGGGTGAACGGATGCCCTAAGCACCTCCCCGAGCCCTGGGGACGCCCTCCCGCACTCCCGGGCCTGATACGATGACGGCGGCTCGCGGGTCCCCTGGCCGTGACCTTGCGGTTCCGCCGAGCGCCAGGGCACGGTCCATGATTGAACCGGCCAAGGAGGCGTTGCGTATACTGACTTGCCTGCATCCAAGGAGTCATCATGCTTATCCGCCGTCCCAATGCCCTGAAGTCCTCCGAGATCACGCCGGAACCGCTTTACCTCGATCGGCGCGCCTGGTTGGCCGCGGCCGGCGCCCTGGCCGTCGGCGCGTTCGCCAAAAACGCACCGGCTCAGGACCCTCAGCCGGTGGGCAAGCCCTACGGGCTTCAGCCCGATGACAAACCAACGCCCTGGACCGACGTCACGACCTATAACAACTTCTACGAATTCGGAACCGACAAGTCGGACCCGGCTCGGTACGCCAAAGATTTCAAGACCAGCCCTTGGACGATCACGGTTGACGGCCTGGCCGGGAAGCCGGGAAAGTACCTGCTCGAGGATTTCATCAAGCCCTCCACGGTCGAGGACCGGATCTACCGGCATCGTTGCGTCGAAGCCTGGTCGATGGTCGTTCCCTGGCGCGGCATCCCCCTCGCCGACGTCATCAAGCGCGCCGAGCCGATGGCGAACGCGAAGTACGTGGCTTTCACGACTCTGATGGACCAGAAGCAGATGCCGGGACAGCAACTCGGCGTTTTGGACTGGCCCTACACCGAAGGTCTCAGGCTTGACGAAGCTCAGCATCCGCTCGCCCTGCTGGCCGTCGGTGTCTACGGGCGCACTCTCCCGAATCAGAACGGCGCGCCCATGCGGTTGGTGGTGCCCTGGAAGTACGGCTTCAAAGGCATTAAGTCGATCGTGAAGATGACCTTCACCGACAAGCAGCCGAAGACCGCCTGGAACATCTCCGCGCCCAACGAGTACGGCTTCTATTCGAACGTGAATCCCGCCGTCGATCATCCCCGCTGGAGCCAGGCCAAGGAACGTCGCATCGGTGATTTCCTGCGGCGACCCACTCTGTCCTTCAACGGCTATTCGGACCAGGTTGCCTCGCTCTACGCGGGCATGGACCTCAAGAAGAACTTCTGAGGGTGGCCCCGGCGGGAGCCCTGGCGCGCATCCGCGCGATGCGCGAGCCCCGCGGGTTCGGCGCGACGCTCGTCCTCGCCGCGCTGCTTCCCGCCGCGTACGCGATCTACGGCCTGGCCTCCGACATCCTCCGCGGAACCAGAATCTTCGGTTCGAACCCGGTCAAGGCGGGTGAGCACTTCCTTGGCGAGTGGACGCTTCGCTTCCTCATCTTCACCCTGACGGTCACGCCGCTTCGTCAACTGCTGAAGTGGAACTGGATGGCCAGGCACCGCCGCACCATGGGTCTTTTTGCCTTTGCGTATGGCACGCTGCACTGGCTTGTCTACATCCTCCTCGACATCCAGCTCGATCTCCAGGAGATGGTGACGGACATCATCAAGCGCCCGTACATTCTGATCGGCTCACTTGGGCTTCTCCTGATGGCGCCGCTCGCCATCACCTCGACGAAGAAGATGATGGCCCGTCTCGGCGGCAGGCGCTGGAACCTGCTCCACCGGCTCGTCTACGTCTCCTGCGTCCTCGGGGTCATCCATTTCTGGATGGCGGTGAAGGCGGATATCGGGCGTCCGCTCATGTTCGCGTTGGGCTTTGGGGCGCTCTTCGCGTATCGAATCTGGAAGTGGCGCGAGAAGGCGTCTGCGCTCAAGGGTTCGCCGACCCCGGCGTGAACCGGAAAGTGCCACGCCCCGGCCCGCCCGAAAAGGGCGTCGGCTGCCACGAGTCCCGTGCTACACTGTTCCCGTGGAAGCCAGGGCCGCCAATGTGACGATTGCGATCGACGCCGCCCTGCTTCGCCGCGCCCGGATCAAGGCTCTCGAAGAGGGGACATCCCTGAACGCCGTCCTGCGAGAGCGGGTCGAGGAGTACGTGTCGAGGGCCTCGCCGGCCAAGGCGGCGAAGCAGACGTTCCTTCGTCTGGCCGAAGCTTCGAGGGCCCGAGGCGGCCGGAAGGTCTCCCGCGAGGAAATGCATGAGCGAGGGTGAAGGCCCGTTCTTTCTCGACTCGAACATCCTCATCTACGCCTTCGACACGCTGGAGCCTGTAAAGCGGGGCCGAAGCCGAGCGCTGATCGAGAGACTTCCGGCCGAAGCCATTGTTCTCTCGGCCCAGGTGGTCAACGAGTTTTACTTCACGGTGACTCGAAAACTCCGCCGGCCGGTGCCCGCTGCCGAGGCTGAGGAGGCGGTCCGCGGCCTCTCGGGCTTTCGCATCCTCCCCCTCGACTACAGGCTCTCGATGTCGGCCATGGAACTTGTCCGGAAGCACCAGCTCTCGATCTGGGACGCCCTGATCGTTGAGAGCGCGATCGAGGGCCGCTGTCGCACGCTTTTCTCGGAAGACTTCCAGGATGGCCGGAAATACGGAACGTTGAAGGTAACCAACCCTTTCGGGGACTGAACCTCGCCCGAGGGGGCCAGGCCAGTCCGGTGACGGAGGGCCGAGAGGGGCGGGGGACCCTGGGCGCCACCCATTCGCGGTTGCGACGGTAGGGAGAAACCCCCGATCGTCACTGCGAGTCGCTTCACGGACTACGTCCGTGACTTTGGGGAGAAACCCACCACCGTCATCGCGAAGGACCCGGAGTTTTTCCATGGACTGAAGCGATCCCGGCGGGCCGCGAGATTGCTTCACTCCTCGGAGACACGATCAGTCGTTCGCAATGACGGTGGTGGGTTTTTCCAACCGCCTTCGGCCGTGAGGCTATCGAAGGCCCGCCATGACGGTAGGGAGAACCCCCCGATCGTCACTGCGAGGACCCCGACGGAATGCGTGGGACGAAGCAGTCTCGGCAGGACGGCGAGATTGCTTCAGTCCAAGAAAAGTGGTTACTTCTTCGACGGGACGACCATCACCGGGATGGTTGAATGCCGGACCACCTGCTCGGCGGTGCTGCCGAGCAGCAACCGAGCCAGGCCGGTCCGCGCATGGGTCCCGACCACCAGCAGGTCGGCGCCCCAGGTCTCGGCCATGCGGATGATGTCCTCGGCCGGGTTGCCCTCGGGCATGAACTTCAGGATCTCCTTGTCGCCGTACATCCGGGCGAGTTGGTCCAGGGTCTGTTCCGCCTCTTTCTTGAGAATGATGAGGGCCTCGTGGGGCGTGATGCCGGCGTCGACGCTGCCCATGGCCTTCGACTTGTCGACCACGAAAACGAGCGCGGTCTGGGCGTTCATCTGATGAGCCAGTTGAAGCCCGGTCTGGGCAGCGGCCATGGCGTATTCCCCGCTGTCGACCGCGATGAGGATTTTGGTGAAGGTCATGGGCGCGCCGTCCCGGCGAAGCAGATGCCGGAGTCGCTTATTCGATCCGATTGTAGGCGAATAAGCACGAGATCAAGGGCTTCCGCTTTCCGGGAGCGGGGGGATCTCGGCGGTGACGTGATGGAGCCGGGGCACGAACGTGATCGTGAACGTCGGGCCGGGGCCGACTTCGAGGGTGCCCTGCAGTTGTTTCGCCAGGTCGCCGACGAGTTGCAGACCGAGCGAGCCGCCTCGCCTTGTCTCGAAGTCGGCGGGAAGGCCCACGCCGGTGTCGCTCACGCTCAGGCGCGCCGGCCCGTTTGATTCCTGCGAGAGCCTGACCCGTACCTCGCCGCGCCCGCCGCCAAGGAAGGCGTATTTCAGACTGTTGGTCATCAGTTCATTCACGATTAGGCCGCATGGGATGGCCTGCTCGGTCCGTACTTCCATTGGATCGAGTTCCAGCACCAGCCGCACGGCGTCCGGGTCAGGGTTCTGCGCCCGGAAAAGGTGGGTCGCCATCTGCCTCAAATAATCCGCGAGGTTGACCTTGGAATAGAGTTGCGTCTTGTAGA
>JAENWE010000179.1 GCA_016650185.1 Vicinamibacteria bacterium
CTCGCGTGAGATGTGGGAGTTCTTTCGTGAGCATCCGCTTCGAGTGGCGCAAACCGCGGTGCTTCAGAACTGAGACGGCGCTTTGAGACGCGATCATGGTCGCCGGCTTCTTTGTGGTGTAACAGAGCGGAATGGTCGTGTTCTAGGGATGTGATCCTGCGGCCCTGCGAAGGGAAAGCCAAGTCGCCCTCGCAGGCCCGCACTAAGCACAAGCTCACGGGAATCGTCCGGATCGGGAAGGGAACGTGATCGAGGAGCCTTTGGCGGCGAGGCCTCGACCAGATGACCCCACCCAGGTTCCTTATCGGATCGCGGAAGAGCAATCACCTATCATGAACCTGGAGATGATGTAAGGAGGAATTCATGGTCACAGACGAAGTAAGGTGCCCGGCGCTCAAACACATCCGCTACGAGCTTGAGCAACTCTTGTGGCTTGTACACTTCTGCCCTCAGCGAGAAGAAGGGGAGAGCTCCCGCGAGGGAGGGAGTCTTGATGCAAGATACTGCGTGCGGTCGCCGCCGGATGGGGCGCCGACACTTCCTCGCCGGCGAGCCCGCCCGCCTGAAGCTGTCGGCGCCGGGCGTCCCATTCCGCATACCGCTCGAGGCCTGATACGGCTGCCACGGCCTCGGGGCGCCGCGGGGGTGCGGCCTGGCGGGAAACCAGGAGTACATCAGCCTGGTGCAGTTCTTGCTGGGAGCTACGAGATGATTGGGAGCGGGGGGATCAACAGGCTGCTTGAGCAGGGGCTCGTCGAACCGCAGGCGGTCAACAACGGCTACGTTCTGCCGAATTACGCGCCGAAAGGGTGAGGGGCGCGTGAGGTTGCCCCGGGCCGGCGCACAGCAACCGACTCCGGCGCCGGGGCGCGCGCTGCCCAAGTGGGCTTCCTGGCCTGACGAGGACTTGCTTGAGCTGCGGTTGTGCGATCTCGGCCTCCACATCGCAGGGACGGCGGTCGAGGAGGGCGTGCGCGCGCTCTATGCGAACCTCCAGGCCTCCGGCCTGCGTTTCCGCCCCCACGTGTGGCTCTCGGACGAATGGTTTTGTCCCGATGGCGTAGCCGGAATCGCCATTCCGTTCCATCTGGCGCACTCGCGGCTCATGCGCCTCGAGCGCTCGCAGATGCTCGAGGTCGAGGGGGGAACGCCCGAGTGGTGCCTGCGGATTCTCAGGCACGAGGCCGGGCACGCCATAGAGAACGCCTTCGGCCTGCGAAAGCGGGAGCGCCGTATCCAGATCTTCGGCGACTCGAAGCAGCCCTACCCCGCCCACTACGAACCGCGCCCTTACAGCCGGCGCTTCGTCGTACACCTTGACGGCAGTTACGCGCAGGCGCACCCGGACGAGGATTTCGCGGAGACATTCGCCGTGTGGATCGACCCCGAGAGCGACTGGCGCGCAGACTATGCGGGCTGGCCGGCTCTGAGCAAGCTGGAGTACGTCGACGAGGTCATGCGGGAACTCAGGAGTCTGACGCCCCCAAAGCACCGGGAGCGAACCGTAGAGCCTCTGTCCTCACTTCGACTGACCCTGCGCGAGCACTACGAGGCGCGGCGCGCGCACTACGGAGTCGACCATCCCTCCTTCCATGACACCGGCCTGAAGCGACTGTTCCGCTCGCCTTCGGACGCAGGAGCGAAGAGCGTCAAGGCGGAGCGAGTGATTCGCGAGCTGAGCGACGAGACCGCGCGCACGGTCGCGCGCTGGACGGGCCAGTACCAGTATGTGATCAAGGCGGTGATTGCCGCGATGGCCGATCGCTGCCGTCATCTTGAGCTTCGATCGACGTTGCCCAAAAACCGCGCACGGCTCGAATTCGCCACACTCCTGACCGTCGAGACCATGAAGAAGGTGCACAGCGGACGACATCGAGCGGCATTATGAAAAAGCCCCGCCCCTTACGCGTGCTCGTGCTGGTGCAAAAGGATCTGATTCCCCCCGAGGAGGCGACACCCGATGAGGTGGCGGGAGCACCTTGGAAAATGGAGTATTCCATCGTCAAGACCCTGCGCGCGCTGGGCCATACTCCGATCCCGCTCGAGGTCGAAAGCAACCTCGGCGTGATTCGTGAGGCCATCGACGTCTCCAGACCGCAGATCGCGTTCAACTGCCTCGAAAGCTTCGACAACGTCGCGACCTGGGACGCCAACGTGGTGGGCTATCTCGAGATGCTCAAACTGCCCTACACCGGCTGCAACTCGCGAGGCCTGCTGCTCGGCCGCGACAAGTCGCTCGCCAAGACCTTGCTCTCGTATCACCGGATCCCGGTGCCGCGCTTCCTCATCGTTTCGCGGGGGCGCAAGGCGAAGCGACCGCAACGGCTCACCTTTCCGCTCTTCGTGAAGTCGCTGACCCTGGATGCGTCTATCGGGATTTCACAGGCATCCGTAGTCGAAACCGACGCGCAGCTTGTGGACCGCGTCGCGTTCATCCACGAGTCGATCGGAACCGACGCTCTCGTGGAGCAGTACGTCGAGGGGCGCGAACTTTACGTGGGGATCCTCGGCAATCGGCGGATCGAAGCGCTTCCGGTGTGGGAACTTTCGTTTGACAAGATGCCCGAGGAGAGCCGGAACATCGCGACCGAGCGGCTGAAGTGGAGCCTCGCCTACCAGAAGAAGCACGGCATCGACAGCGGCCCGGCGGTCCTTGAGCCAGAAGCGGCCAAAGCTATTCAGGAGCTGTGCAAGCGCGCGTTCCGCATCCTGATGATGTCCGGTTGCGCCCGCGTCGACCTGCGGATCACGGCGCAGGGACGCGCCTACGTGATCGAAGCCAACCCCAACCCGCAACTTTCCCCGGACGAGGATTTCGCCCAGTCGTCCCTGGCCGCGGGAATCAAGTACCCCGCACTGATCCAGCGCCTTTTGAGCCTCGGTCTCCGCTTCGATACGACCCGGGCCGAGCGAAGGGCCTAACGTCCGTCGTGATCGGCGTCGCCGGGGATGGCGCGTTCCACGCGGTGTCAGGCATCGCGTGTGGCCCCGGCCCGTGCGGGTTTCTGGTCACGAACGACCGCCTCGTTCTTCCGAGAACGGGAGCGGGTGCATGGCGGGCCCGCACAGCACTTTTCCGTCCTGTCGAATCGCGAGCCGTGGCAGGGCAATCCCAGGTCTTCTCCGCGCCGTTCCATGCGACGATGCAACCAAGGCGGGTGCACACCGGCGACGCTGCGTGAAGCAATCCGTGCTCGTCGCGAAACACCCGGTCTTCTCGCCGGACAACTCGAGGATCTTTCCCGCTCCCCGCGCCACTTCGGACAGCGAATCCACGCCCGCGCCCTAGCCCGTGGTGAAAGTCGGGTTGCGTCGGAAGCGGATCTTTTCCGCAGAGCTCTGCGTTGCGCAATCTCGCAATATTCCCGATATTCCTTCGGTTCCGCGCCTTGATCTGACGAAAAATCTCTCGCTTGCGACGCGACCGGACTTTCACCACGGGCTGCTAGGGACCGTCACCGAGGCGTTCAGGAAGACTGAGCGAAGGAAGCGGAGGAATCACGAAGGCATCGTAAAGGCGAAGGGGGAACAAGCGGGGTTGGCGCGTCAAGTCCAGCCCGGCCCGGTTCGCCTGGATGCCCTTGCGAGGCGATTGGAGCCCCAAACACGCCCCTGGCCGGCCGTTTCGCCCCGGAGAGTGCTTCGTCACCTCGATCCCGCCCGCCGCGCAGGCTGCGCCGCCCTCGCGGGTCGCCCCGCGCTATCGTCGCCCGGCTACGCTGCCTCGTCTCCGGCGGGGCTGCGACTCCCGCAGCTATCGTCCTCGTCGCCCACCACCTGAAGGCGGAGCACTCGGCTCTTCCAGTGCGGCGGGCCGCGGCCTGGAGAGCGGCGCGGCGCCTCGGTCGTCTCGCCCACCCCAGCGAGGTGACTGCGACGTTGGCGGGCTCCTTGACCACCGCGAGCAGCCTCATACGTCCCTGGCAGTTGGGACAATGTCCTGCCGCTTTCCTACCTCGACAGTCTGGCCAGACCTCGTTCCGCGATTTGAAGGAGATCCGGACGGTTCAAGATGAGGGCGGCCTCCTTCAATCCCCGATAGCCGTCTCGGTTCGCGGGGTCCAGGTCCGCCGCGTCTTCGAACAGTCGCGCCGCCGCCGCGGCGTTTCCCTCTTGGAGTTCGAACACGCCGAAGTTGTTCCGTGAAGCGGCTGCTTCGGGCGATGCCTCGAGCAGTCTCGCGAAACTGTGACGCGCCTCCGTCGCACGCCCCTGTTGCGCAAGGGCCAGGGCCAGAACCTCGAGCGCCCGGGTGTCCTTCGGGTCCAGACGCACGGCCCCAGCGGCCAGGCGGGCCGCCGCCTCGAGACGGCCGTCTTTCAGTTCAGCCTCGGCGAAAAGGGCGATCGCCTCCGCATTCTGGCCGTTCAGGGCGAGCGCGCGAGCCACCAATTCGCGCATCGCTTTGAGGTTGGAGGCGGCCGACTGAATCTCCGCGGCCAGGAGGTACGCGCTTGCTTCGTTCGGATCCAGACGGGAGACCGCCTCGAGGAAGCGAAGCGCCTCATCGGGCCGAGCCGTGTTCCAGAGGAGGAGCGCGCGACCGAACAGGAGCGAAACCCGGGGAGCCCGGCTGATGGCCTGGGAAAGGACGGCTTCGGCTCTTTCCGTGCGGTGAAGCCGAACCGCGCTCTTCACGAAGTCCCTGGCGATGGACAGGTCGTCGTGGCCCCTGGACAGGGCAGCCTCGGAAAGATCGTAGATCCACTCCGCGCTGCCCGAGGCATTCAAGAGGGCCAGTCGGGCCTTGCTGACCGACTCATCGAGGGCGACGCCGTCTTGAATGAGCCAGCGGCGATTTGCCGCGGCGGTCTGGGCGTGAATGGACAAAGGGGCGCTGAAATCCAGAACCGGCGCATCGTCCGTATGCCGTCTCGCCCCCTCCAGACGCGGGGACAGCTCAACCAGAGCTACCGTGGGGATGGCGGAGAGCATCGCACTGGAAAGGCCGGAGGCGGCCAGATCGAGCCGGGCCTCTTCCGTGATCGCGGCCACCCGACGCTCGCTCAGAGCAGGCGTGACCTCACTTCCCACGATGAGGATGTCGGCCTCGCTGATCACAAAAATTCTGCCGCTCGGAAACACGTCGGAGAAGGTGGCGAGAAGGGTGGCGAGATCGCTCTCGCTCATGTTGTAGAGGTGGCCCCACTGACAGAAAACGCCGGCCTCCGAGAGACGGGCTTTGACCGAGCGGAAGAACTCTCTGGTGAAAAGGGCTGAAACGCCCGCCATCCAGGGGTTCGAGGGCTCGGAGATGATGACGTCGTATTGGTCGCGGGTGGCGAGCACGTGCTGCCTCGCGTCGCCGACGATGAGCCGAAGTTTCGGGCTCTCGAGAACGTGGCCGTTGGCGGTGGCGAAGAACCGGCGGGCGGCCTCGACGACATCCGGAGAAATCTCGACCGAGGTCACCCATTCCGGGTCGTGGGTCAGAGCGGCCCGAGCGGTCACGCCGCTTCCGAATCCGATCACCAGGGCCGTACGGGGCTTCTCGTGGATCAGGAAGGGAACGTGAGCGAGGAGCCTTTGGGTCAGCATGTCACCGCCGGAAGTCGCGTCCACCTTCCCGTCCACCGCGAGGGAAAATGGAGCCCCCACCCGCTTGACCGACACGTTCGCCACCCGGCCTTCGGCGTACGAGATCAGTTCGCCACGGCGAAGCACATCCTCGACGCTGAGATCCATGTCGTACGCCGAATACTTGTAGGCGCCACCGGCGAAAAGCTCCTGGTCGAATGACGGTGCGGTCGAAAGAAAGCCGAGGACGGCCAGGGCCGAAATGACGCCGATCATCCGCGACGCTCGGCGGCACTGAAGAGCCACCGCGGCGGCGGACAGTGCGGAGGCGAAGGCGGAGAGACGAAGGGTGTGATCCAGGCCGAGTTCAGGCAGGAGGAAAAACCCGGCAAGACCCGCGCCCAATATGGCCCCCAGGGTATTGAGAGCGCTGGCCAGACCCATGGCCTGGGCCACCTTCAAGCGTGATCGGAGAAGGCGCAGACCC
>JAENWE010000180.1 GCA_016650185.1 Vicinamibacteria bacterium
CGGCGGCGATCCGGTCTCGCCTCACTTCATCTGGGGCGGAGGCGACAGAAGGGTGGTCGCTTGTCCGCGTCATCCGAAAGGTCAAGGCCGGGTGTGGCGGCGTGACTGGCCGGCCGCGGACCTGGCTCCCGTGTTCGGAGCGAAAGCGGAGGCGATCGTCGTCGCCATCGTCGATGGTCAATGGATGCTGAAAGTGACCCTCGCGCCTCGGGCTTCGACTGGCCCTTCGACCACCCTCGCGCTGACCTATGACGAAGCCCATCGTCGCCTTGCCCGGCGGTTGGGTTGGGACGCCATGCCCGCTCCCGCCTCGCGCATCTCCCGCACGGTTAAGGGCTTCGTGGCCGAAGGAGTCGGCTTCGGCCATCGCGTGGGCCTTTGCCTCGCCCCGTAGTCGGAAGGAAAGCCCGTCGTCCTTCGTTCGATCACGATAGGATCGACCGAGGTGACCCTCGACCCGCAGACGGCCTACGCGTCCCGACTCGAAACGAGGCGGGCGGAGGCTCACGCGCTCGAACGGCGGGACTCCAAGTTGTCCCTGGCTCGCGGCGTAGTCGGCGTCATCGGCCTCGTGGCCGCTCTCACGATGAGCTCTTCGCGGCCCGTCGCCATCGCAGTGTTCGGCGGCTCTTTGCTTGCGTTCTTTGCCTTGATCGTCATTCACGAGAGAGTGGCCCGGCATCTCGCCCGCGCGCGTCGCAGAGTGGCCTTTTTCGACGGGGCGCTGTCCCGAACGCGCGGCGAGTGGGCGGGAAAGGGCGAGCCGGGCACGCGGTTTCTGGATCCGGCTCATCCGAACGCCATCGATCTGGATCTGTTCGGCCGGGGGTCGCTGTACGAACGGATCTGCGTGGCCCGCACCCACGCGGGCCAGGATCGACTCGCCTCCTGGCTCAAAAGCGGCGCCTCCATTGAGGTCCTGAAGGCGCGACAAGCCGCGGGCGCCGAGGTTGGAGTCCGGGTCGATCTTCGCGAGGACTTGTTCGTGCTCGGGGCGGAGGCGCGGCGCGCCGTCGACTCCACCTCCCTCCTCGATTGGCTCACCGCTCCTCCCGTGCCCATTCCCGCTCGCCTGCGCGTGGCCGCGTTCGGGTCCTCCGTAGCCGCCTTCATTTCTGCCGCCGCCTGGGCTCTAGACGTGTGGGATGGCTTCCCGTTTCGGGTGGCATTCATCGCGGTTCTGGTCTGCACGTGGTTCGGGCGCGTCTTCAGCCGGGAGGTTCTTACCGGAATTGGCCGCCCTGTTCACGACCTTCAGACCCTCACCGAGCTTTTCGATCGGCTGGGGGCAGAGCGATTCGAAGCCCCGCGCCTGGTGGAACTGCGCGAGTCCCTGGCCGCCGAAGGCGTCCCGCCGGCGCGTCCCATCGCCCAACTCCGGCGATGGCTGGAGATCCACGAGTCCAAGAGCAACGTCTTCTTTGGTGTGCTTTCCTTCTTCATGGTGTGGGATTTGCAACTGGCCGGAGCCGTCGAAGCGTGGCGCCGTCGTTTCGGCGCCCCGGCGGCGCTCTGGCTCTCCACCCTCGGCGAGATGGAGGCGCTGGTCAGTCTCGGGACCTACGCGTTCGAGAATCCCGGCGATCCCTATCCGACGTTCGAAGTCTTCGGACCGTTCTTTCATGCCGACGGGATCTCCCATCCGTTGCTCCCGGCATCACGCGCCGTCGCCAACGATGTGCGTCTCGATGGCCAAAGCCAGATGCTCGTGGTCACCGGATCCAATATGTCGGGCAAGAGCACTCTGCTTCGGACGGTCGGGATCAACGCGGTCCTGGCCCTGTCCGGGGCCCCGGTACGCGCGGCCTCGCTCCGACTCTCCCCCTTGGCCGTGGGCGCTTCGATCCGGGTCCAGGATTCGTTGCAGGACGGCGAGTCCCGCTTCTACGCCGAGATCAAGCGGGTTCGACAGGTCCTCGACCTCGCCTCCGGCCCGATTCCCGCCCTCTTCCTCATGGATGAGATTTTCGACGGCACGAACTCGGCCGAGCGTCGGGTAGGCGCCGAAGCGGTGGTGCGTTCGCTTCTGGAGCGGAAGGCCATTGGCCTTGTGACCTCGCACGATCTGGCCCTGGCCGAGATCGCGGTGAGCCTGGCCCCAAACGCCGCCAACGTCCACTTCGAGGATCACCTCGAAGGC
>JAENWE010000181.1 GCA_016650185.1 Vicinamibacteria bacterium
CCGCGGCGTCGCCCAGGTCTTTGAACGCACGCAGCCGCTTCATCGTGGCGTCGGTGGGAAACATGGTCCGGTCGTCCTGAACGGATTGCGGCAGCAGGGCGCGTCCCGCAAGGGACGGCGTTGAGTACCCGGTGGTCATGCAGATCTCGGCGGCGATTTCGGGTTCCATCACGAAGTCGAGAAATTCGAGGGCGAGGTCCGGGTGGGGAGCGTTCTTCGGAATCGCCAGGTTGTCCACGAAAATCATCGCGCCCTCCTTCGGAACGGTGAAGTGAACCCACGGGGCTTCGCTCATGATCTTGGCGATTTGGCCCGACCAGGACTGGGCCAGCGCCACCTCACCCGAGAGGATGGCGTCGTCGAAGCTGGCTGAGTCGTACGCCCGCACCAGAGGCTTCTGGTCGATGAGGACCTTCTGGATCCGCGCGAGGTCAGACGGCTCATGCGTGTTGGGATCCAGATTCAGCAGAAGGGCGCCGAAGGCGATGGCCTCGCGGGCGTCGTCGAGCATGAGGATGTTCCCTTTCCATCTTGGATCAAGCAGAACGCTCCAGGAATCGACGATCGGGACCCGGCGAGAATCGTAGGCGATGCCGGTTACTCCCCAGAGATAAGGGATGGAAAAGCGGTTTTCACGGTCCCAATTCTGGCCCAGGAACGGCGGCGCCGTGTTGAAAAGGTGGGTGAGCCGATCGTGATCGAGTTCGGACAGGACGGAGGCGCGGATAAGCGGAGCGAGCACGTAGGTGGTTGGGCTGATCACGTCGTAGCCGGGATTCCCCGCCAGCATCTTGGAGAGCAGGGCCTCGGCCGAGTCAAAGACATCGAGGTTGACCTTGGCGCCGGTTCGTTCCTCGAACTTGCGGATCGTTTCGGGTGCTATGTAGTTCGACCACAAGTACAAATTCAGCTCCCTGCTTCCCTGATGCTGCGACCGGGCCAGGACCACCGGGGTGAGCAGGATCGACAGTCCCACCCCCAAGGCCGCCATCGAAAGCCTCGGTCTTGACTCGATCAGCGCAGTTGCGAAGAGAAGCAGCGTGGTGGCGGTGAGCAGGAGAGTGGAGGCCGCCGCGATCTCGGGCGACAGGGAACTCTTCAGCAGGGAATAGATGTAGACGGGCAACGTCGTGCCCCCGGCGCCGGACACGAAGGAGGTCACCACGTAGTCGTCGATGGAGAGCGAGAACGTGAGGAGGCCCGCGGCCAAAACCCCCGGCGCCAGCAAGGGCAGGGTGATGTGGCGGAAGACCTGGCCCTCGGTGGCTCCGAGATCACGCGCCGCCTCTTCCACATCCGTGGGCAGAGCTTGAGCCCGGGCCCGGATAACAAAGTAGGCGAAGGAGAGCGAAAAGATCACATGAGCGGCCACCACGGTGCCGAGGCCCAGAGGGATGAAGAGTCGGGAGAAGAAGGCGAGAAGCGACGCCCCAAAGACCACCTCAGGCGTCACCAGCGGCAGCAGGAAGAGGGAAGCTGAGCGCCGCTGCGATCGCGACGAACCGGTTCGAGATCCAAGAGCCGCCGCGGTGGCGATGACCAGAACGATCACGGTGGCGAGTGTTCCCACGATCAAAGAATTCTCCATGGCTCGCATCAAGGCGCCGTTGTTCAGAAGCTTCTGGTACCAGACCAGGCTGGGGCCATCGAACGAGGCGGAGAGGCGTGACCGCGAGAAGGAGAAAAGAGCCAGGGCCGCCACCGGGAGGTGGAGGAAGAGCACGGTCGTCACCAGCAAAGCCCGAAGGCCGCTCATTCCTGCGCCTTGGCCAGGAATCGTCCGAAGAGGAGAAAAGCGCCCAGGGTCAGAACGCTGAGGGCGAAGGCCATGGCCGAGCCGAAGGCGGGATCGCGAGCCGTTCCGAACTGGTTTGTGATCAAGGTGCCGACCCATGCGGTCTTGGCCCCGCCGAGGAGATCGGGAACCAGGACGGAGCCGAGTGCGGGCACAAAAACGAGGACGCTTCCGGCCACGATCCCGGGAGATGCTATCGGGATCACCACCCGGGTGAGGGCGGCGCGGGGGCTCGCGCCAAGATCCTGGGCGGCGTCGATCAGAGACGCATCGATCCGCTCCAGCGACGCGTAGATGGGCAGGATCATGAAGGGCAGTTCCACGTACAGCTGGCCG